>JAUIIF010000609.1 GCA_030431945.1 Bacteroidia bacterium
CTTGATGGGGTGATTGGGCTGAAGCGCAAGGAAATCAATGTGGCGCAGCTCATCCGTAACCGGGTGGAACTGGTAATCTTTTACGATTGCCTTCACCTCCTTACCGCCAACGGAAAGTTCGGCTAACTTAAACTCGGGAGAGTAGATCAGCGTACGAACGTCGAGTGGCTTGATGGTGAAGTGTACCGGATCACCGGCACCGTAAAGAACGGCGGGGACAAGACCTTCGCGACGCGTGGCCTTGCTACCTTTTTTTCCTAGATTTTCGCGGACTTCACCGCTGACTTTTACGGACTGCATATGTATATTCTTTGAGCGCTGGTTCGCTTTCGGCCCGCAAAGATACGACTTTTCCTGAACTGAAGAAATAGTAGGCAGATTTATTTTCAAGGCTCCGGGAGGACATTTCCTTTATGCACAGGGTTTTGTCCGGAAATTCCGGCAACTAAAAGGTTGTAGCAGCAGCTTACCTGGCCGCCGCCGTCCCGAACCTACGGATTTACTTAAAACCATTCCACATTGTAAAATGCCCGTCAACCTGGTGGCCCATCCTTACCTTATATCTATATCTTTACCAATCTTGTAAAAAAATACCCCATGCAAAAATTTTCTCTCCTTTTCGTTCTGGCCCTGATTGTGCTTGCCTGCGGCGGTGGCGAAGACACTTCCAGCGAAGCTCCGATGGCCAAGAAAGAAGCTGCTCCGGCGGCCAAGGACATCAACGTAAAAAAGATCTGGAAAGTCCGTTGTATCGCCTGTCATGGCCTTTACGGCGACATGGGCACCAATGGTGCCGCGAACCTGCAGGAAAGTACTAAAGACCTGGATTACCGGATCAACATCATCAAAAACGGAAGTGAAAATGGCGTGATGACGGCCTTCGGTGAAATCCTCGACGAGGACGAAATCAAGGCCATGGCCGAATACACCATGACGTTTAAGAAAGAGTAATCTTGGAAGCTGGGCAGTCGCACGTCGTCCTGGGCATGATGTCCGGTAGCTCGCTGGATGGGTTAGACCTGGCCCTGTGCCGGATCCGGCTGGCGCCGGAAGGAAAACAACTGGTGCCTGCCTGGGAGATACTGGCCGCCAGTACGTCACCATTCCCCCCCACCTGGCAAGCACGGCTACGGTCCGCTCCGCACCTGCCCGGGCGGGAATTGTGGCGACTGCACGCCGATCTTGGCCACTGGATCGGGAAACAGGCGAAAGCCTTTCTCCAACAGTATCCGCAGTATCCGCCGGAACTGGCCGGCAGTCACGGACATACCATCTTCCATGACCCTGACCAGCATTTCACCACCCAGATTGGCGACGGGGCGGCCATCGCCTCCCACCTCGGCCTCCCGACGGTAACGGAACTGCGAAGCAGCGACGTTGCCGTCGGTGGGCAAGGTGCCCCCCTGGCGCCGTTGGCGGATAAATACCTCTTCCCGGATTACGACGGCTTCCTTAACCTCGGAGGGATCGTTAACCTTAGCCTGAAACAGCAAGACGGCAGTTACCTGGCCGGCGACATTACGGGCTGCTGTCAGATTCTGGACCGCCTCGCAGGTCGCGAAGGGTACGATTATGACCCGGGGGGCATGCTGGCCGCACAGGGTTCCCTGGCACCTGCGTTCGCGCCCCAACTCACGGCCCTTCCCTATCACCAACTCCCTTACCCCAAATCGCTGGACAATGGCTGGGTGCGCGAGCAGCTGTGGCCCCTCCTGGAAGCATCTTCCGCTTCCGCTAAAGATTTATTGCATACCTATACCCGCTGGCTGGCGGACAAAATAGCTACGGACCTGGCCAACGTGGGCGCGGCCGCAGGTGCAGGGAAGGGTAACCGGCCGGACCAACAGCCTGCCCGCATTTTGCTGACGGGCGGCGGCAGCCACAACACCTTCCTCGTAGAGCAACTCAGGGCCACCCAGCAGGCTACCGAACCTGCTTTTGAGTTCCTGGTGGCGGACGAACGCACGACTGACTTCAAGGAAGCTGCCCTTATCTCCCTTTGCGCCCTGCTGCGAATCAAGGGACTACCCAACGCACTCCCCTCCGCCACGGGTGCGCGCCGGGAGACGGTAAACGGTGCCGTCTACTGGGGGTAATGCATTCTTTTCTGCGTTGGCATGAACCGCCGGCCGGAGTAAGCATTCCCTTATTATCAGCCTCATTTGATCTTCAACCTTTCATCTCATGCTTCTCCTGACCGGCGCTACGGGTTTCTTTGGACGACGCCTCGCCCAGGCTCTTGCCCGGGCCGGCCGGCCGTTCACCGCTTTGGTTCGGGAGACCAGTGATGTCGCACCACTAGTGGCCCTCGGTAAGGACTGCACCATCGTCACGGGCGACCTTAACGACCCGGAAAGTCTGCTCGAAGCCTTCCACGGAATCGATACGATCATCCACGCCGCTGCTTTTGTCTCCTTCCAAACTGCTGATCGGGAACGGCTCCTTTTGGTCAATGGCGAAGGCACGGCCAACGTCGTCAACATGGCGCTGGAGGCCGGCGTCCGCCGGCTCATTCACCTAAGCTCCGTTGCCGTCCTCAACCGACGGGACGGCGGCCCCACCGTTGGCCTGCAAGACCGCTGGCCCGAAGAAAGGCCCAATACCAGTTACGCAGAAAGTAAGTTCTTTGCGGAAAGAGAAGTCTGGCGCGGCCAGGCGGAAGGGCTGGAAGTTGCCGTCCTGTATCCTACCCACATGCTGGGCTCGGGAGATTGGCAACAGGAGCACGCACCGCGCCTCTGGCACCAGGCCGCGCGGGAGCGCGGCTTTTACCCCACGGGCACCACGGGCTTCGTCGACGTAAGGGACGTTGTAAAAGCCGCTCTTGCCGTGCTGGACCGTGACCAGAACGGCGAACGCTTCCTCCTCAATGCGGCCAACCTTTCCTGGAAAAAAGCCATGCAGTTGATTGCCACCAGCATTAACGCCAAGCCTCCTACTTTACGGGTTCCTGCCTGGCAATCTTCGTTGTTATGGCCCATCGAACTGCTCCGCGCCCGCCTGACCGGCGCCAAGCCACTCATCACGCGTGAAAGCCACCAGAATGTGCAAGCCGACTTCCGTTATGACGGTGGCGCCTACCCACAAGCGACGGGAAATGAATACCACGATATTGAAGACACGATTCGGGAAGT
>JAUIIF010000610.1 GCA_030431945.1 Bacteroidia bacterium
GCGAGTGCGCCGAGGGGAACGGCAATTAGCAGGATCCCGGGCACGAAGACGTCGCTCACGCCTGGAGGTTTTGGTAGCAGGAGGTTAACCTGCCTTGGTCGTTGGTGTCTTTAGCGGCTCATGGATCCTGCAAAAACCCTGACCGCCGGGCCTTCGAGCCACAGTTCGGTGTAGCGTTCGTTGTGCAACCTGCCCCGCACGCTCAGCGCGCCGCCCTTTGCCCGCACGGGAATCTGGAAATAGCCATCGGCGACACCGGCCCGGTGGATCGCGGCGATGGCCGCCGCCGTTACCCCGGTTCCGCAGGCGAGGGTTTCGTCTTCCACGCCCCGTTCGTAAGTGAGGATTTGCAGGCCTTGGTCTCCTTCCAGGACAAAGTTGACGTTGATCCCCTGCCGGGCGTAGGGAGGGGATTGGCGGATGGACCGGCCCTGCCGGACGACGTCGATGTCGTGGAGGTCTTCGACGAAAGTGATGTAGTGCGGTGACCCGGTATCCAGCACGAAGGCTTTACCCGGGGTAGGTTCGCTGATGCCCGTTACGTCACTCATCTCCAGGGCCACCCAGCCATTCTCCAGTATGGTTGCCCGGTGAGGGCCGTCAACTGCGAGGAATTTATACTCCGCCTGCTGCAATCCCAGGTCGGCTGCAAACCGGACAATGCAACGTCCGCCGTTGCCACACATACTGCTGGGGGCCCCGTCAGCATTGTAGTAGACCATCTCAAAGTCAAAATCCGGATGACTACGTAAAAACATCATGCCATCGGCACCGATGCCGAAATGCCGGTCGCACCAGCGGGCAATGGTCGCCTGGTCGAACGTCTCGTGCAGGGTATTGGTACGATCATCCAGCAGAATAAAATCGTTGCCGGCGCCGTGGTATTTGTGGAAAGTCATGGAGAGGCGATTATCCAGTTATTCGGTTTGGGATAGGCGGGAACCATTGCCGGAAGGCCCTGTTGCCGGCCACAGAGGGGGCGGCTACTCTTTTAGGTCGAGTGAATCCTTCGCCAGGTCAGCCCGGCTGGCCGGTGCGAAGCGATCTTTCTGGTTTTCCAGCGGATCTTCGAAGCCGATCGGGACATCCAGCGAGTAGTGCCGGTAGGCGGCCAGGCTGGCGAGCAGGACGATCAGCAGGAGGCCGACCATACTAAGCTTCCAGCCAAAAATGTTACCGACGTAATCACCGTCATAAGGGTCACGTTGTTCTGCCATGGGGAAATGTTGAATGGCCGCAAAGGTAGGTTGAAAGGGGAGGAGTGGAAAGCGTGGGCTTTAGTTATTATTAGTGCTGCCGGATTAAACTGCTCCGGCTTAGCTACAGGTAGCGGGTTCCTGCTACGGGCAGGAGAGGGAGGGTTCAGATTTACTCCTGCTGCCACAACACCCGGGTGGCCTTTATCGTTTCAGTGATTTGACCTTATGAAGCCAACTGACCTCCTGATCCTCTTTACTTGTTGCCTGTTCACTGCAGTTATTACCGTTGCGGGCACCCGTCTTTTCCTGGCACCAGCGGCCGCGCCCCCTGAAATGGCCGCCACGGACCTGATTAACCCCCGGATAGAAGACCTGCGGTTACGTACGTTCGCCAGCAGTGCACCGACGGATTTCATTACCGCCGCAGAATCCGTTACGCGGGCCGTTGTTTTTATTCGCTGCTTCGGTCAGCGTACCAGCCGCCTGGAACCCAACGCCGAGATTACCACGACTGGCTCCGGCGTTATCATTGACGGCAGTGGCTTAATCGCCACGAATAATCACGTCATCGAAGGGGCTCAACGTATCCGGGTATTGCTGGACGATAAGCGGGAATTCGATGCAGAAATCATCGGCGTGGATGCAGCAACTGATCTGGCCCTGCTCAGGATTCGCCCCAACGGGCAATTACCCAGCCTGGTTTTTGGCAACAGTGACAGCCTGAGGGTAGGGGAATGGGTGCTCGCCGTAGGCAATCCCTTCAGCCTTAACTCGACGGTGACCGCAGGGATCGTTTCCGCCAAGGGTCGCAGCATTGACGTTCTGGAAGCTGCTGACCGGATTGAAAGCTTCATCCAGTCAGACGCTGCCGTCAATCCGGGCAACTCCGGAGGCGCTCTCGTCAATACCAACGGCGAACTGGTGGGGATTAATACGGCCATCCTGACCAACAGCGGTCGGCACGAAGGGTTTGCTTTTGCCATCCCCGGCAACCTGGCCAGCAGGGTGCTGAATGACCTGCAGCGCTACGGCGAAGTGAAACGGGCGCGGCTGGGTGTTTACATTCAGGCCGTCAATGATGCGCAGGCTAAGCGGTTGGGGCTCCCCGCAGCTGCCGGTGTCCTGATCACGAACCTTACCCCCAACGGCGCGGCGCTCCGCGCCGGTCTGGAGGTCGGCGACGTCATGACCGCCCTCAACGGCATCGCCATCAGTTCCGCGCCGGAAATGCAGGAGCAGCTGAGCCGGTACCGGCCCGGCCAGAAAATCAGGATTTCCTACATCCGCAATGGTCGCAAGCGATCCGCTACGGCTTTGTTGCGCGACAAAGAAAACAGAGCGAAGGCGCTGGTCAGCCATCAGGAAGATGATTTGTTACACCAACTCGGCTTTGAAGTGCGGGCACTGACCCCGCCGGAACAAAAGTTGTACCCCAACGGAGGGGTATTCGTGATGTCTATTTTCCGGAACCGCGCCATCGAAGCAACGAACATGAACGTGGGCTTCGTGATTACCGCCGTCAACAACAAACCGGTAACCTCCCTGAAGGAATTCCTGCAACTCATCAGTACGGAGGGAGAATTGCTCTTTAAGGGGAAATACGAAGGCTACGAAGGGAATTATTTCTATCGGGTGGAATGATTAAGCCCATCGCTTTTCATCAGAAATGCGCTAATCTCCTGGGCTTAGGTACCGTTCTTCACTACCGGGTTCTGCCGATTTTACAGGTCGCCCACGGTAAGTTTTCGTCCAATTTTTTCTTGCAACCTGGCGGTTAACTTCAGCCACAACACGGCCGTGATGTACGCATCCCCGAGGGCTGTGTGCCGGTCGGACAGGGGGATCCGGTATCGACGGGCCAGGTTGTCCAGGCTGAACTGCTCCGGCGGGGTCCAGTAACCGGCGGGCTGAATACGTTCGGCGAGCCTGGC
>JAUIIF010000611.1 GCA_030431945.1 Bacteroidia bacterium
ACGGCAGGGCTTTGATTGTTCCGGGTTTGTCCTTTACCTCTATCAGAATGCAGGCATCGATATTGCCCGCGTTTCGCGGGATCAGGCCAAACAGGGGAAAGCCATTCCGATCCAGTCTGCCAAGCCCGGTGATCTGGTGTTCTACAAGCGGGGAACCGGCGGCGTCTTTCACGTCTCCGTTATTGTAGAAGCAGGAATTAACAAGCTGGTGGTAATTCACGCCACTAACAGCGGGGTGATCCGGGAAGATGTTTTGGAAAGCAGGTACTGGGAACCGAAGATCTTCCAGGTCAGAGATATCCTCAATTAGTAGTGCATCAACCTCAACGTTGGGGAGTGAACCGCGGTCATTTTCTGCGCTTGGCTACAGGGTTGAAATACTCCTGCCGCTACGGCCGCCCCCGGGGTTTACACCTGGTCAGCCCCCCCGAAAACCACCAGTATTTTGCCCAAAAGGTAACGCGGAGAACCGCTTGATCAGTATTTACGCCGCTTCTTTACCGGCCGTGGGTCCGGATCACCGACGTTGCTCCGGTTGCCGTACCCCTGCAGCAACTCTCTTTTCCGCATCGGCATTTCATCAATGAGGTGGAGTAGGACAGAGGGTGGGGTAATCCGGTTACGGGCCCGAAATTTTTCAGTCCCGTCCAGACCGACCAGTATCAGCTCAAATTGATACTGGGCAACACCGAATTTCTCGTAATACTTACGGGCATCCGCCTCCTGCAGGAACCGGCCCGTATTTTCGTGCTTACCATCCGGAGCAATGAAAATGAACAGTACATCCCGTTCTTCGAAGGCATCTCGCTGGCCGTAAAGCAAACGTACTTGCCGCTCAAACAACGGGTCAGCGGGCTCCGGGGTAAACAAGAGTACCAACCGGGATTTCCACAGATAATTATTAAGTGACTGTGCCGTAGTCATGGTAAAGGTGAGGCAAAGGAGCAGAAGGGTAAGTAGCGGTTTCATGTAGTTGTAACGCGAGCGGTTAACTCCTTGTTTGCCAATCGTTTAAGTGGTTATTGCGGTTATGAGGCCAGCAAAGCTGATGCTGCGCTCGAACAGCGCATCGTTATAGGTCGTGGCCCGTAACCGGAGGTTGTAAGCAACATCATTCCGCAACTCCAGTTCAATGGTGATGTTGCCAAACGCCTGGTTGAGTTGTTCCTCGTTGAAGTCGACCCGGGGTTTGAGGTAGTGCCGTTCCTGGGTTTCGACCCAGTCCCGGCGCGGAAAAATGCGGCGGTCGGAGAGGTCGCTACGGTAACCAAGCGCCTGAACTTTTTCTTTCAGCAGGTCAAAAAAGTAGCCTATCTCTTCCCGGGAGTAATTGGTTTGATGAAAATGAATAACCACGCCCTTGGTGCTGGTAGTATCCAGAAAGTCAATACTTTCATCCGTTCGTTGCCGGGCTCGATGACCTGTGTACTGTTCACTTACCCAGGCCAATAAACGCTGAGGAGCAGTAGTCTGCTTCCAGCGCTCGTAGGCCGTCTGTTCGGCGGGGCTCCGCGTTATCACCTCGTGAATCGTCGGGTTAGCGGGAGTGCTTGCTTCCGCCTGTTGAAAAATCTCTTTGATCCGGTTCCAAAAGGCCATCGTCAGCGTAAGGTTACTTCACATTATTTAAGCGGCTACGCCCCCGGAAGTCGGTGATTTCGCCCCGGTACTTAAGCTCCCGTTCGGAGCTGTACCCGAAGTCTGCGTGCGGAAGCACGCGGTTCAGGGTTTTGGTGACCAGTTTCAGGTCTTTGGGCCTGAGGCTAAAAGTGTGGCAATCTCCGTCTGTATCCACCAGATACAGGGTGCCGACGGCAGTGGTTTTGAAGCCGAAGGGCATTCTTTCCACCACCGTTCCGTACACCCAGACAATAGACTCTGGTTCCTCCCTTAGTTGCCGTCGCCAGGCAGCCAGAGGCTGCTCGCTGAGCAGGCGGTAAAGCCACCAGAGGCTACCGGTGGCGAGCAAACTGCCCACCAGCGCCCAGGCAATGTGCCGCGAAGTGATGCCGACAACTATGGCGAACAGGGACAGGAGCATAGCGCCAACTGCCGCGTACTGTTGGTGGATACGGTCGCGGTCCAGGCTATCCCAGAGTGGCTGCAGGCCCGGGTGTTGAAGGATACGTTGATCTGATTGCACGACCAATAAATGCACGGATGGAGGAGGAGGTTCATTTTCTGCCGTAAGTTGATGAGTAAGCCGCAGGTGACCGGCCCGTACGTCATTTTTTACCACTGTTTTCACCTGGGGTACCCGAGTCAGGTATAAGTACGGCGGGCGCCAAAAATGGTACGGCTGGCCGCATTCCTCCCGGCCCGGACAGAAACGTTACCGAACGAGGGGTTTGGTCACCGTGAATGCTTTTCCATCCGTAATCCGAAGGTAATACAGGGCCTGTTGCAGCTTGCGGGGGCGTGGTGTTACTTCGAGGGTGTTTTTGCCGGCAGTGGCTTGCCATACCTGGGTGTGGATAAGCCGGCCGGCCGGGTCGAGTAATGCTACCGTCAGGGTCGCAGGTACGGCCAGTTCAAGGGTTACGTTGAAGCGGTCTACAAAAGGGTTAGGGTAGATGATGGGGTCTTGCGGAGTAGTGGCCTGGTCCAGCGGGCGCGGCCGCAGGTGCCCGGAAGGTAATGGAGCAGGCAGGCCGGGCAGGATACGTTGCAGGGTATCTTTTACCCGGTCCATACCCGTAGGCCGTGGCAGGTCGGCAATCACTATACCCATCACCAGTGATGGCTCGTAGCTCGGGGGCGGTGGTGGCAACGGGGGCGGCGGTGGTGGCGGTGGTGGTACTATGTCCTGCTCGGGCAGGGGGAGTTCTACTTCTTCCTCGAAGGAAATGTCTCCTACCAGGTAATCATCAGGATCCTCAAATAGGGTTGGTTCCGTCACGGTGCAACTAAGATGGCTGGTATCAGCTAATTCCCCGGTCGCATTGTCATTGGCTACCAACTCGAGTTCGCCAACTTTTGCCCCGGGTGGGGGCGGTGGGGGCGGCGGCGGTATCAACATAGCGCCAACGACGGTTAGCCTGATTTCTTCTGTTGCGTCCGGGGAGTCAGCGGGGGTGGTTTCGTCAGCTCTTCCTCCGGGAACCATTGGGGCCGGTTGGGTAACGGCAAC
>JAUIIF010000612.1 GCA_030431945.1 Bacteroidia bacterium
GGGGATACCCTTAACTAGCTCTCAGGGCTTAAAATAGCGCAGTGAAAATTCGGGATGACTCATATTCTGATTATCCTATTCGTAGCGCAGCGATTCAATCGGATCAAGTGCTGCTGCGCGCATCGCCGGGTAAAGACCGGACAGAAGCCCGACAACTGTACAAACCACCAGCGCCAGACTGATCCACAGCCAGGGCATAATGAACCCGCCACCGGTGGCCCAGCCGACCAGGTTACCGATTCCTACGCCGCCGAGGATCCCCAGCAGGCCACCCAGCTGACAGATAACAATGGCTTCGATCAGGAACTGAAACAGTACGTTTCTCCTGGTGGCCCCCAGTGCTTTACGTACCCCGATTTCCTTGGTCCTCTCCGTTACGGATACCAGCATGATGTTCATCAGGCCAATGGCGGCCCCCAGCAGGGTCATCAAACCGATGGAGACGGCGGCCAGCCGGAGGGTGACGGTATTGTCCTTAATGATCGAGACAAGATCGGAACTGTTGGTTACCTCGAAGTCGTTATCCTCCCCGGCGCGAAGGCGCCGGACGTTACGCATGGTGACCGTCGCCTCGGCAATTGCCGCCTCCACCGCCGTGGGGTCTTTAATCGCGATGAGAATATCGTAGCTCGTGGTGTTGCTGCCGTAGTAACGCTTTGCCGTCTGCAGGGGAATCAAAACGCGGCTGTCCTGGTTACCGTTCATGGCACTGCCGCGGCTCTTGAGGACACCCACAACACGTAAACGGAGCGGCCCGGCCGTAATTTCCTTACCGAGCGCATTAGCTACTTTACCGCCAAAAAGATCATCGACCAAGGCTGATCCAAGGATTGCAATGTTACCTCCTTCCCGTGTTTCCTTATTGGTAAAGTTCCGCCCCTGGTCAATTTCGTACCCCTTGCTGTTGAGGTAATTGACACTGGAGCCAAAAACGGAAATATTCGGGTTGGTTTCCTCATCCTGATATTTTACCACCGTTGCGCCGGTGGCGAAAAAGCTAACGCTGACTTCTGCCGGATAGTCGTAGCGCTCCACGAATTCCATCGCCTGGTCGTAGGTAAAAGGAGCAGACCGTTTCCGAGGGCCCCGGTTGCCCCGCAGGTTCGTACTTACGCGTTCAATCTCGATGGTATTGGCGCCCAGGCTCGACAAGTTGGAAGAAAGAGAATAAATCGCCGCATCAATCGCCGTCAAAATTCCCACCAGTGCCATGATCCCCACAGCAATAATCATTGTCGTTAGCAAAGCCCTCAGCAGGTTAGCTTTAACACTGCGCCAGGCAACGCGGATGTTTTCCATTTGATCCATAGTGCCCAAAAGTAACTTTTTCCCGAAGTTGGCCGCCTGGTTTTCGACGAACGTCGGAATGGATAGACGAATAAACACCCTTTCGTTTTCCGACGAGTTGTAGTCCCCGCCTTTGTACGGCACTTTCCGGCACAGGTGTTTGGCCAGATAAAAACCTCACGCGATTACGCTGTTGGAAGGAGCAGGACAATCGCAAGAAGCGAGTGCTCGGCGGCCGAGGCGGACACCAAGTGGCCTGATTCGTCCGCCGAAGAGCGGTTTTACAGACCGAGCGCTCGGCGGCCGACCGCTCAGCAGCCCGGAACGGAGTCTGCTCGTTCCTCGCGCCTCGGCCGTCGAGCGATCTTGCGGTTGCCCTGTTAGAAAGAGCGAAAAGCGGATGATCTAAAGTTCTAATCCTTACCTTTGCCCCCGCAAACGAAAAACCAAAAAAACCATGGCCTACGATCTCATCGTAATTGGCAGCGGTCCCGGCGGTTACCCCGCCGCCATCCGTGCTTCTCAACTAGGAATGAAAGTCGCCATCATCGAGCGGGAAAAGCTCGGTGGTATCTGTCTGAACTGGGGGTGTATTCCCACCAAAGCCCTGATCAAAAGCGCACAGGTATTTGAGTACATCACCCACGCCGAAGATTACGGGATTAAAGTTGGTCAGCCTAAAGTTGACTTTGGCGCCGTTATCGGCCGTAGCCGGGACGTTGCCGACGGCATGAGTAAAGGCATCAGCTTCCTGATGCGTAAAAACAAGATCGAGGTCATCGAAGGTACCGGTAAACTCGTTCGGGGCAAGAAAGTCGAAGTAACCGCCAGTAGTGGCAAGAAAACGATCTACGACGCCGAACACATTATTGTGGCCACCGGCGCGCGTGCCCGCGCCCTGCCCAATTTGCCGATTGACGGAGAAAAGATCATCGGCTACCGGGAGGCAATGACGCTCCCCAAACAGCCTAAGCGCATGGTAGTCGTAGGAGCCGGAGCCATCGGCGTTGAGTTTGCCTACGTTTACCACAGCATGGGAACGGAGGTCACCATCGTAGAATTCATGCCGGAAGGCTTGGTGCCCCGGGAAGATGCCGATATCGCTAAGGAACTGACTAAAATCTACAAGAAGAAGGGCATCAAGGTCCTGGCCAACACCAGCGTGGAAAGCGTGGATACCAAGAACAAAACGTTGAAGGTGGTGACGAAGAACCGCAAGACGGGTAAGGAAGAAGTCATTGAGTGTGACGTAGTCCTTTCCGCTGCCGGCGTAGCCCCCAATACCGAGAACATCGGCCTGGAGGACCTGGGCGTTAAAACGGACCGCGGCTTGATTGAGACGGACGAGATGTACCGGACCAACGTCCCCGGCATCTATGCCATTGGTGACGTTACCAAGGGCCAGGCACTGGCGCACGTGGCAACGGCAGAAGGCATCACCTGCGTTGAAGCCATCGCCGGCCACCACCCGGATCCGATCGATTACAACAATATTCCCGGTTGTACGTACTGCGTTCCTGAAGTGGCTAGTGTCGGTTATACCGAAGCAGCTGCGAAGGAAGCCGGGTACGAGCTCAAAGTGGGTAAATTCCCCTTCAGTGCTTCCGGTAAAGCAAGTGCGGCGGGTGCCAAAGAAGGCTTCGTCAAGGTCATTTTCGACGCGAAATACGGCGAATTCCTGGGGGCTCACTTCATCGGCGCCAACGTAACGGAAATGATCGCCGAAGTCGTCGTGGCCCGTAAGCTGGAGACGACCGGCATGGAGATCGTCAAGTCGGTACACCCCCACCCTACCATGAGCGAAGCCATCATGGAAGCGGCAGCAGCAGCGTACGACGAAG
>JAUIIF010000613.1 GCA_030431945.1 Bacteroidia bacterium
GGCGGGCCAGGTAATCGTTGACCGTGACCAACTGGGTATTCCGGCCGGTCAAGGCGTTCAGGTAAAGTGGCAGCGTGGCGACCAGGGTCTTGCCCTCACCCGTCTTCATCTCCGCGATCCGGCCTTCGTGCAGGGCGATTCCACCGATCAGGCAGACGGCAATAAGGGCAAAACGGACGTAGGGAGGAATAACGAACATTAACGATTTTCTTTTGGGTCAGACCAGGTATGGTCAGTTGGGCGGCAAAGATACGGTTTTCTCGATTCCGGAAAAAGGGCCGGGAAGGGAAGAGAACAGCCCCGGTCAGCCCTACTCCAACGCCGCCTGGTATTTCTTCTCGGCGCGTTTGGCAACGAAAACGGAGATCTCGTAAAGAATGTACAGGGGCACCGCAATAAGTACCTGGGTCACTACATCAGGAGGCGTAAGCACACTGGCCAGAATGAGGATACCCACAAAACTGTGCTTACGGTATTTCCGCATGGACGCTGCGGTAACCAACCCAAACTGCGCAAGAAAATGGATCAGGATCGGCAGCTCAAATACTAAGGCCGCCGGCAGGGTAAACATGATCATAAAACTGATCAACGAGCCCATCGTAGGCTGGTTTAGAGCCCCGCCGACTTCAAACCCCATCAGAAAATTAGTGCCGAAAGGAGCGATAACGAAGTACCCGAAACTGACCCCGATAAAAAAGAGAAGGGAACAGATAAAAATGACACCCCGGGTGGCTTTCTGCTCCTCTTTGTACAGCCCCGGCCGGATGAAGGACCAGATCTGGTAAAAGACGTACGGAAAGGCAATAACGAAGCCGCCGACGAA
Source organism: Bacteroidia bacterium (assembly GCA_030431945.1). GTDB lineage: Bacteria > Bacteroidota > Bacteroidia > Chitinophagales > Saprospiraceae > Neolewinella. The sequence goes on from JAUIIF010000613.1 coordinate 824, forward strand.
GGACATTTTCACCGCCGTAATGAATTGCTCCCCGAATTGGGTGGCCTGGATTTGCACATTCGGCCCCGTCATGCATAGTGCCTCCCCCGTGCCAAGCTTATCAGAAAGCCAACAGAAAAAACGATAACTGGGGAAGTCATCGTAATTCGTACCGAACAGGATGTGCCGGAAGTACCATTCTCTGAACAAAAACAAAATCACCCCGGCAATAGCAATGGCCACGAGGCTTTTCAGAATGTGCCAGCGCAGTTCTTCCAGATGATCTATAAAGGACATTTCCTTGTCCTCCGGGGGCAGCGGCTTCCCGTTTTCATCAATTTCCCAGTCGTCAACGTTGACTTGATCCAGTGCCATGGGGCGAAGATAGTATTTAGTGAATAGTAGGTAGTAGCTCCTGACCAAGAAACCATTCGTTCCGGGCACTAAATTTTACACACCGCAGAAATTTTCGGGCGCGGACGCTGGTGCAGAAACGGGTAACGGAGCAAAGGGTTGGTCCGTTCTTCCGGTTCTCCCTGCGCTTTCCACCAACTCCGGCACCTGCGTCCGCGCCCGAAAATCATGGATTTTTCCGCCTTTTGCCTGAACCCGCCCCTTTTCAGGGTACGTGCAGGCCAGATTACGCCTGCTTTCCCCTCCGGGCGGCCGGCGAAATTCTCTGCTTCCCCCGCAAGGATAATCTCAACCGCCCCCGGGTTACCTGGTACGCATTTCCAATTACCATCCGGTAAACATTACCTTTGCCTTATGCTTAAAATGGGACTCTTCGGCGTTGGCCACCTTGGTAAAATTCACCTGAAGTGCATTCGCCTGGCGAAAGCGCACTATGACCTGATTGGCTTCTATGATGCGGATACTGCGCTGGCCCGGCGGGTGGAGGACGAATTCCACCTCAAGGCCTTTGCCAGTCCGGAAGAACTCATTGCCGCCGCTGACGTCATCGACGTCGTCACCCCCACCCCGACGCACTTCGAGGTGGTCAAAATGGGCCTGCTCGGCGGCTGTCACGTTTTCGTGGAAAAACCCCTGACCGAAACGCTTGAAGAAGCCAAGGAACTGATTGAGCTGAGCCGGAAAACGGGCAAGCTCGTGCAGGTTGGTCACGTAGAGCGCTTCAACCCGGCCCTGCTGGCCCTTGGCGACCTGAAGGTAAAGCCCTACTTCATTGAAGCCCATCGCCTGGCCATGTTCAACCCCCGGGGCGTGGACGTAAGTGTGGTCCTGGACCTGATGATCCACGACCTCGACATTATCCTGAAGCTCGCCGACGACGAGGTGGTGGATGTCCGCGCCAGCGGCGTAGCCGTGGTTTCCGACCAGCCGGACATCGTCAATGCCCGCATTGAATTTAAGGGCGGAGCGGTGGCTAACCTCACGGCCTCCCGGATCAGCCTTAAGAACATGCGTAAAGTCCGGCTTTTTCAACCGGATGCCTACATCAGCCTGGACTTTCTGGAGAAAGAAAGCCAGATCGTCCGTCTGTTCGATGCCGGCGCGGACCTGCCGGCCCACGGTCAGCAGTTTCCGCTGGACACCCCGAAGGGCCCGCGCATCATTCACGTAGACCAGCCCGACAGTGGCCCGATTAACGCCATTCAAATGGAGCTGGAAAGTCTTGCGGACAGCATAAACCAGGGAAAACCCGCTGCCGTAAGCATCGAAGACGGTTATCGTGCGTTAGCATTGGCACACCGCATCTCAGCCGCCGTCGCCGCCAACGGGCAGCAGTTGCCCGGGCAACAGGACTGAAGCAAACGGTGTCATTATCCCACGAGAAAGCGAACCGAATGAAACGTTTTGTACTGCCGCTATTCCTCCTTGCAGCCCTGCTCGCCCTGACCGGTTGCCCGCCGGACACGGAGCAGCCCCCCACTTTCATCACCATCGCCGGTTTTGAGTTGCGCTCGACGGTTGAAGCGGCCCCCACCACCAACATCACTGAAGTCTGGGCCTTTGCTGACGATGAATTCATCGGCGTCTTTCCCCTGCCGGCCCGGATTCCCGTACTCCGAACGGGAACGGTGGCCATGCGCTTCGAGGCGGGGGTCAAGCAGAATGGCGTCAGTACGGCGCCCGAGATTTACGAATTCTACACCCCCGTAACTGAAACCCTGGAGCTTACCCCCGGCGACAACATTAACCTGGGTACCCTGATCATCACCTACCGGCCCGAAGTGCAATTCGCCATCTTTGAAAATTTCGAGGAGGGGTTTACGCGTGCCTTCACCGAGCAGGTGCGGGGAGAGGGAGCACTCATCCCCAGCCAGGAGTCCGTCCGTTCGG
>JAUIIF010000614.1 GCA_030431945.1 Bacteroidia bacterium
AAAAACGGAAGCCCTGCGTTATTACCTGCCGTCTATCTGAACGGTGGGTTGGTCTACTTTCAGGAAGCCCTGGAGCCTATCCCCGGCACCACTGCTGGTGGCCTGGAAGTGCAGGTGGAAAATGGGTCCATTGAGCTAGCGGACCTGCGGTACGCCGAGCAGGGCGGAGAAGGTTCCTCCGTCAATGAAAAAGGAGAAGTGGTGCTGAGTATGCCGCTGCTACGCTATGAGTACTATGATCTGCCGGACATTAAGGAAATGATCTTGAACTGGGCGCAGTTAGCGCCCACGAAATCTGGCTACATCCATCGCTACGATCTGCACACTATCCGGGAAAAAGGGTCCGACTTCGCCATTCGGTTTTTTGGGGAAATGGAAATTCCACTGGCCGGAGAATATACTTTTCGCACTTTCAGCCCTGCTTTTAATGCAGTGTATATCGACGGGGAAAAAATAATCAACCGGGACGATGGAAAGATGGACCTTAATACCGAAGGCGTTATTCGCCTTGCCGAAGGACTGCACGAGGTGCGGGTAGATTTTGTGCAGGGCGGTGGCTGGCACCGTCTCGATCTGGCCTACCGGGGGCCAAACGGCGAAGAAGGATACATTAACACCATGGAAGAAGGAAAGGCCATCGCGGCCCCGGCGACGGCTAACCCTAAGGTACTGGCAACGGATGACTATCCCTACCTGCTGAGGAGCTTCCTTTACTTCCCGGCACCCAAAGTGTACGAAATAGCCACCAAACGCACCCACGTAATCAGCGTGGGGGAGGCTGATGGCCCACACTACTCGCTCGATCTCCAGTCCGGTGCCTTGCTGCAAGCCTGGCGCGGTGCCTTTGCCGATACCCACGATATGTGGGATGACCGGGGCGAGCCGCAGGTCATGCGACCGTTAGGAGCCATCATTCCCTTTGACGGAACGCCGCAGTGGGCCCTCCTGAACGATGACGATGAACCATGGCCGAAGACTGCCACCGATTTTCACCACTTCCGCCATACGCTTGATGCGGAAAACCGGCCTACTTTTGAGTACGGACTGGGAAGTCACGCGCTTTCGGATAAGCTCATTCCGGATGCCGGTGGGCTGATCCGGGAGCTGACCCACAATGTCGGGGGCAATGCCAGTATTTACACCCAGGTAATTGCGGCCCGCCGGATCAGAGAAGTCGCTCCGGGCGAATACGAAACCCAGGGCCCGGGTTTGAAACTGGCCATTCAGAGCTACGACGGTAACCGCCTCGTCCTGCAGCGTGGTGGCGGAATGGACCGCCTGATCGCCCAACTCCCCGCCAAGGGACACCTGACGTACCGAATGGATTGGTAAACCCGGATAGCGACTCCGGGAAAGGATACCCCGCGGGTTTCTTTACCACCTCCTGATCTCCTAACCGCCTTTTCCCGTCAACCAGAAATATTATTTGATGCGTACCTCCTTGATTTGTTTTTTCGCCCTTTTTTCCGTCTTACTCACCGCTCAGCAGGAGGCAGATTACTACCGCCTCCGTACCGTTGCTATTCCGGAAGACATTGCCCTGGAGATCGGCGGTCAGGACTTTATGCCGGATGGTCGCCTGGCCGTGTGTACCCGCCGTGGCGAAGTATGGCTGATCAGTAACCTGGAAGGAACGCCGGAATGGGCGCTCTTTGCCCGCGGCCTGCACGAGCCTTTGGGGCTGGCGGTTAAGGACGGCAGCATTTACGTTTCCCAGCGGGCGGAAGTTACCCGCCTGGAGGATACCAATGACGACGGAAAAGCAGACGTATTCGAAACGGTTTATGAGTTGCCCCTGACCGGCAATTACCATGAGTACCATTACGGCCCGCTGTTTCAGCCAGACGGCTCCATGCTCGCTACCCTGAACGTCGGGTGGGAAGGCGGTGGTGTCAGTAAAGTCCCCTGGCGCGGCTGGATGATGCGCTACGTGCCCGGGGAAAATGAGCTCAAGCCCTTCGCGGCGGGACTGCGTTCGCCGGCGGGCTTCGGGACGAACATAGAAGGCGACGTTTTCGTAGCGGAGAACCAGGGGGATTGGATTGGCTCCGGCCGGATCACCCACCTCGAAGAAGGTGATTTTGCGGGGCACCGCGAAAGCCTGAACTGGGCCGAAGAACCGGGGTCGAAGGTGACGGTTCGCCTGGATCAGGTAACGGATGAATACGAAACGATGTACGCCGCAAAACAAAAACTACCCGGCCTGAAGTTACCCGCGGTATGGTTGCCACACGGCATTTTGGGGATTTCCACGGCGGCCATCCTGGCGGACCGGACGGAAGGTGGTTTCGGACCGTTTGCCGGACAATTACTCGTCAGTGACCAGGGGCAGAGCAAAATTATGCGGGTGGACCTGGAGAAAGTAGCCGGAGAATATCAGGGCGCAGTCTTCCCCTTTCGGGAAGGGTTTGCCTCCGGAACCCTCCGCATGAATTTTGCGAAGGACCATAAGCTTTGGGTGGGCCAGACGGCCAGGGGCTGGTACGCCACCGGCGGTAAGCTGTTTGCGCTGGAAAGCCTGGAATGGACGGGAAAGGTTCCCTTTGAAATGTATAAGATCCGGGCGAATGCGGATGGGTTTGATCTCGAATTTACCCTCCCGGTAAATCCGGTCACGGTGCGGCCGTCGGCCTTCGCCGTACAGAACTTTACCTACCTCTACCGCAAGCAGTACGGCAGTCCGGTGGTTGGCATGCAAACCAATCAGGTGACATCCGCCGAGCTCCTTCCCGATGGGAAAACGGTGCGGATCAGGCTGGATGGCCTGCGCCCGGGGTACATCTATGAGATAAAACTGAAAGGCCAGCGGGCTGCGGATGGGACCAATTTGCTACACGACTTTGCTTATTACACCATGAACGCGATTCCGGGGGGCGCGGCCGCAGGTGCAGAGGAAAGTACGGGGAGCTTGCTCACGGAAGAATCTTCCGCCAAACGGCCCACCACCATGCCCGCCGCCTGGAACGGCGAAGTAGAGGAGGACATCCTGCTGGAAACCGCACCCGGAATGAAGTACAAGCAAACCTTTTTAACCGTCAAAGCAGGTGCCCGGGTACGGCTAACTTTCCGTAATCCGGACGATATGCAACACAATTTTGTGCTTACC
>JAUIIF010000028.1 GCA_030431945.1 Bacteroidia bacterium
CCTGATCATCAGCCGCCTGCGGGCGCCGCTCCTCGTGCTGGTCTTCAGTTTTATTGAGCAAAATACCAAGGTGCAGGTCTCGGAAGACGAAGCCCGGGAATTCATCGGGGAATTGAAGACATTGTTCAAGCAAGAAGAACTGCAAGCTTCGATAAAGCGACGGTACCAAACCTTTGCGGCGCTGAAAAGCCAGGTTTTTCAGCGAAACATGTGGGTGATTCGTCAGCATGCAAAGAAGATTGCCAAGGTGACGGAAAGGGATATTTTTCTCGATACGGAAACCACCTACCTGGAAAAACGCCTGGAATTCCTGCATAAGCGCTACGAACGGTGGCAAAAAAAGTGCACCTCGGTAGCGAAAATCCTCGAAAGGATAAAAACAGCAATTTCCGCCAAGAACAATGCCGTCAGGCTTTCTACTATCCACCGGGCCAAAGGCCTGGAAGAAGAACGCGTGTTCATTCTCGATTACGATTCACTTCCCTGGACCCGGCCGCAACAGAAAGACTGGGAGAAAATACAGGAGGCCAACCTGAAGTATGTCGCCATCACCCGGGCAAAAGACACCCTGTACCTGGTGGAAAGCGAAGACCTCAAAGAGCTGGAGGAAGAAGCCAGCCTCTTCGATGATTTGCCGTTTGAGGTAGACCGGCTGTCCGCAGGCTAGCCATCGCGGCCAACGGGGAAAACCGTGCCTGATTATTGTTTTGACTCACCTACGCGACGCCTTACCACGACGGCCGCCGGGCTTTGCCGTTCGTGGCTGCAGCGTCGTGCCCAAAGACGGCTGATCAAAAAAAACCGGAAACAGCATTTGCCGTGTCCGCCCCGCAGTGGTCACTGTGCATTAGGCACCTTCCGCTTCCTTGCTTATCTTTCCTGCCTTAAGATCATGTAAACTCGAGAAGTAGTGAAAAATCAGTCGCCCACGAGGGCAAATTATGTCCTCCTGTCCTTACCTGCGACGGCTATGGGCTTCGCACTTTGCGTCCAGATTGCGGCCCTCAGCTGGATTCTAAATACGAAGTACGGACTTAACCTGGAGGAAATCGGCAACGTGTGGCTGGCGGGGCCCGTAGCGGGCATTCTCGGCCAGGTGGTCGTCGGGTTTGTCAGCGACAAGGTCTGGTTCATGGGCGGCCGGCGGCGGCCGTTCATTATCATCGGTGGCACCATTGCTGCCCTCATGATCCTGGCCTTACCTAACCTTGGTTTGATTCAGTCCGCCCTGGGCATCGAAAGTATCATCGGTATTGCACTGACCGTAGCCCTGACCCTGGACCTGGCCATAAACGTCAGCTTCAACCCCGCCCGCTCCATCATTGCGGACGTCACGACGGCAGGTGACGCCCGCACCAAGGGCTACACCTGGATGCAGACCATCTCCGGGTTCTTTGGGGTTCTGGCTTACCTCATCGGTGCTTTTGTCAGCAACTACCACCTGATCTACCTCGGGGCTGCCATCGTGTTCCTTTTTTCGGTATTCCCCACTTTCTTTATCCAGGAGCCCCGGGAACTGGAAGGGGAGGACTTGGCGGACGGCGTCGCCTCTGCGGCCGATATTGGTATGGATGCCGCCGACGTGGCGGCTACGGCTACGTCGGTGCCGATTGGCGGAACCAACTGGCCGGCATTTTTGATGATCTGCGCCGCCCACGCGTTCACCTGGGTGGGAGTACAAACTATGTTCATTTACACCTTTGGCTACATTAAGGAAGTGATCATGGGCTTCGATTCCAATGCGGTACTAACGGAGGTGCAGAACAATGACATCGGTTTTACCATTGGTGTTGCCTTTGCCATTCTCAATACCGTCGGCTTCCTACTGCCCGCCCTGGTGCTCGAACCCGTAGCCGAGAAAATTGGCCGGGTGAAAACACACACCCTGGCCATTGCCGTCAGTGCCATTGGTTACCTGCTCATCGTGTATCTGGGCAATTCGGTGACTTCCTTCTTCGTCCTGATGGCCGTGGTGGGCGTCGGCTGGGCGGCTATCGTTAGCTTGCCGTTTGCGATCATGTCCGAAGTGGTGGACCAACGAAAAATGGGTCTGATGATGGGCCTGTTTAATCTTTCGGTCGTTTTGCCTCAGATCGTCGCCTCCAAATTAGGTGGCTACATCGAGCATTCTGCCGATAAGTCATCCATTTTCTGGATCTCAGCCATCACCCTGGGGGTCTCCGCCGTACTGTGGCTTTTCGTACGGGAACGCGGGCAGCAGGCTGCAACATTACCCGCGTCCGGCGGTCACTAAATACTCCGTCTCAGGGAAGTTTAACCAGCAGGCGCGGCCGCAGGTGCCAGGGAATCAGTAAGGAAGCAGACTTGAAGCAACACACAGAACGCTTACCCAAAATCATCTTTGATCATGCAACGAATCACCAATCCTTCTTCGGGAGCTCACCGACGCACCGGGGAAGTCTATCAACTCACCCCGGAAGAAATAACCGCCTACCGCCGCGATGGCTACCTGGTTATTGATGACGTACTGACTGCCGCCGAGTTAGCGCCGTTGGAAGAATGGTTCGATCATTTTGTTGCCGGGAAGGAAGCAGACCGAATGGGCCGGGACTTCTGTGATATGAGCCAACCTTACGGTACACCGCTGGCTGACTTTCAACTGGTGAACGCCATGCTGCCCAGCAAATACCAGCCAGAACTGGCCAACAACATCTTTCACCGGATCAGCCAGGCGATTGCTGACCAGCTCTACCCTGAAGGGCAGGCGGCAATGGACTACGAACAGTTTCTCGCTAAACGCCCCAATCAGGAAAAGGCCGAATTCGCGATGCACCAGGATTTAGGCTACTGGCCCAAAACCAAGAATACCTGGACGGCAACTTTCTCTTTGGCCCTCACCGATTCTGAATTGGTGAACGGTTGCCTGCAGGTCGTCCCCGGTACCAACCGGGAGCCCGAACTCCGTGCACACAAGCCTAAGGGGCATGCTGAAGGAGGTTCCCGGGAGGATTCCCATACGCTGGTGATCGAATCCAAACCAACGGACGAAGTCGTCTACCTGCCCGTACGTCGGGGCAGCATGACCATTCACGACGAGCGGATCGTACACGGTTCCGGGGGCAACCTGAGCCCCACCTGGCGAAAGACTTACGTAGCCGCCTACCGGGATCAGGAAACCATCCGCCAGGAAAGGGCAATGGGGTTCACCCACTCCCACAACGATGAAGTGGACTGGGATAAAGTACTGAACTGACGTTTGGCCGAAAATCAATAAACGACGATTCTTTTTACCGCCGGCCCGGAACGAAGGAGGTAAACGCCCGGCGCCAGACCGCCCAGGGAAAGCTTACCGCCCGGTGCAACGGTTGCTCGGCGCAGTACTGCGCCGGTCAGGGTTTCGAGTGAGAAAGGTGCTGCTTCTTCCCCGGAATGTTGTATGGTCAACCAATCTTTTGCGGGATTAGGGAAGACCGCAAAGTCTTCCGTGCTGCGACTTACCGAAGCCACCGGACCGTAAGAGTGAGTCCCGTTCAGATCAACCTGGCGCAGTCGGTAGTAGCTGGTTCCTGGCAGCATGTCCGGATCGGCGGTCCGGTAGTTTTGCCTTCCCGGCATATTGCTGGCTGGTACCTGCTGCAAGTCCTGCCAATTCTCCAGGTCGGTGCTGCGGGTAACTACAAAATGGCTGGTGGCCCTTTCGCTTTCGGTAGACCAGTTGAGCGTCACCACCTTCCCATCAACGGAGGCGCTGAAACTAAGCCAGTCGAGTGGCAAGGCAGCCGCCAGTTCTCCCTCCGTTACGTGCATTGTCTGATTGGCCGGCACGTTGCTAAGCCGTTCCGTAAGGCCACCGGGCCAGCGGATAACCACACTATCTACCGTGGTGGTGGCGCCTAAGCCGAAATGTTGTACCATTGAATTCATAACTCCGTAGCCTTCACCTGACCGTACCTCACGTGTTTGTACGCCCCATTCGTCGGCGTAGATTTTTATTTTTGCTCCGATAGCGTCGGTATTAGAACTCACGCCCGTCAGGTTAAATTTTAGGTAGTTGTTTCCAGATAGTGTGTTGTAAAAAAGTACGTCGCCTTTGTTGGTGGGGCTGTTGAAATTAGCAGCGTAGCCACCGTAAAGATCCAGGTAGCCATCATTGTTGAGGTCTCCGGTAACGGCACTTTGCAGCGGCTGGTCTGCCTGGTTACTGATGACGGATTGGTGGGGGAGGTAAGTCATGGACAGCCCTCCGTTGTTCTGGAAAATGGTAAGGGGTGCCCCCAGGTAATTGGTCAGTAACAGGTCGACCCAGCCGTCATTGTTGAAATCATCAAAATTGCACTGGATGCCGGACGGTGGGCCGGGGCCACTAACCAAAAAGGTTTCGGTGATGTCCGTATAGGTGTTGTCTCCTTCATTGCGGTAGAGCCGGTTAGTCAAATCATGGTTTACGATAAAGCAATCCAGGTCGCCGTCATTGTCGATATCCGCAAAGTCGGCAGACCAGCTTTGAGCAAACGGGATCAATCCTGCCGTTGCGGCTACATCGGTAAACGTACCATCTCCGTTATTTTGGAACAACTGATTGATCCGTCTGCCGTCGTTGGGGTTACTGACCCCCTGCCGGCACTTGCTTAAGTACATATCGAGGTCTCCGTCATCATCATAATCCGTCCACAGGGAAGCGTAGTTCCCCGAGTTATCGGATGGCACACTCGATACCGCAGCAATGAGGTTACCGTCAAACTGCATGGCCAGGGGAGGGGAGAATCGATACGGTTTGGAAATGTCTACGTCGTCACACCCAAAGAAATCCAGTAACCCGTCGTTATTAATGTCAGCAAAATTAGCCCCTTGTAAAAAGATTATTTCCGGTAGCGGAGCCTCCGTGAAGCCAGTGGGCATAAACGGAGCTGCGGCAAAAAATATCCTGGTCGAATTAGAGGTCCCGCCCATCACAATATCCCGTGCACCGTTCTGGTCTACATCAGCGATGACCATTGCCCAGGCACGGTTGGTGAGCGGGGAGGGAAAGAAGTAGGTGGCAAAAGATCCGTCCGGTTGCTGAAATTCAATTCTGGGGTAAATACCGTTTTCCAGGCGTACAATGTCCTCACGTCCGTCGAGGTTCATGTCCACAATGGCCATGGCCACACCGCTGGCGAGGCTGGCGTCGGGGAGCAAGTCCGCACGGTTGGTGAACATGGGCTGGGACAACAGTACGGCCGAGTACAAGAGGAAGGAAACAGCCAGGTAAGGAGAAGTACGGGTAGGCATAGCAGTAGTGGTCGTTTTTAAGTAGGTAAGTAAAGATGCCAAACCTCAGGCATTTCTATAGCCTGATTCCGGCCGAAGTAGAAAATAAGCGGCTGCCTGCGTAATATTTTAACCGTGGCTGAAATGATTATCACTATATGCTCTTCCGGCTACCAGACTAGTTCACTTCCCACTATCTTTGCCCGCCCAAAATTACTTTTCCATGTTTCGCACCCACAATTGCGGTGAACTCCGCCTTTCCGACGCCGGTAAACAAGTAACGCTGAGCGGCTGGGTCCAGATCGGACGCGGCTTCGGCGGCCTTACTTTTGTCGACTTGCGTGATCGCTACGGCATAACCCAGATTGTATTTGATGGTGATGATAACGCGGCACTGACCGAAAGAGCTAAAAAGCTTGGCCGGGAATGGGTCATTCAGGTGAAGGGCACCGTACGGGAACGAACGAATAAAAACCCCAACCGCGCTACGGGTGATATTGAAATCATTGCCGATGAACTTACCGTTCTCAACAGTTCGAAGGTACCACCCTTCACGATTGAGGATGACTCCGACGGGGGCGATGACCTGCGCATGCAGTACCGGTACCTTGACCTGCGCCGGGGACCGCTGCAGCAAAATATAATTTTCCGCTCTAAGCTGGCCCTGGCCGTACGTGCTTACCTGGGCGAGCAGCAGTTTGTAGAAGTGGAAACCCCGTTTCTCATTAAGTCCACTCCCGAAGGCGCCCGCGATTTTGTCGTGCCCAGCCGCCTTAATGAAGGACAGTTTTACGCCTTGCCCCAGAGCCCCCAGACTTTTAAGCAGTTGCTGATGGTAGCGGGCTACGATCGTTACTTCCAGATTGTCAAGTGTTTCCGGGATGAGGATTTGCGTGCTGACCGCCAGCCGGAATTCACCCAGATCGACTGCGAAATGGCCTTCGTAACGCAGGAGGAAGTCTTAAACACTTTTGAGGGACTGACGAGGCACGTTTTCCAGGAACTCAAGGGCGTGGAACTCGGAACGTTCCCCCGGATGTTGTACGATGAGGCCATCCGCCGCTACGGTTCCGATAAGCCGGACCTGCGTTTCGGAATGGAACTGGTGGAGCTCAATGAAGTTGCCCAAAACAAAGGCTTTGGTGTTTTTGACAGCGCTGAACTGGTCGTAGGCATCTGCGTACCCGGCAAAGCTGATCTGACCCGCAAACAACTTGATGCCCTGACCAACTGGGTAAAGCGTCCGCAAATCGGAGCAAAAGGACTGGTGTACGTTAAGTGCAACGAGGATGGTACTTTCAAGTCCAGCGTAGACAAATTTTTCGACCAGGAAGCACTCGCCGCCTGGGCCGCCAAATGCGCTGCCAAACCCGGTGACCTGCTCCTCGTACTCTCCGGAGAAGACGAAAAGACCCGCGGCCAGCTCGGCCGCCTGCGACTCCACGTGGCGGAAGAAAATGACATGATTCCGGCCGGCAGCTTCAAGCCGCTGTGGGTAGTTGACTTTCCACTGTTGGAATGGGACGAAGACAGCGAACGCTTCCACGCCATGCACCACCCCTTCACCAGCCCTAAGCGCGAGGAGGTGGAAAGAATGCTCACCGGCGACCACGAAACCATGAAGTCGCTCAAAGCTGATGCCTATGACCTGGTCATCAACGGTGCCGAAATCGGTGGTGGCTCCGTCCGGATTTACGATCGGGAACTACAGGAGAAAAACTTCCAGTTGCTTGGCTTTACCCCCGAAGAGGCAGAAGAGCAATTCGGCTTTTTAATGGGCGCTTTCGAATACGGTGCCCCGCCCCACGCCGGTATCGCCTTTGGGTTTGACCGCCTGTGTGCCGTCATGAACGGACAGTCTTCCATCCGCGATTTCATCGCCTTCCCGAAAAACAATCAGGGACGGGACGTGATGATCGATGCGCCGGCAAGCATCGATGAAGCCCAGTGCAAGGAGCTCAACCTGAAGATTACGGTGTAACTGAGCCAACGCCCCCGCGGCGTACCATAAGCTGATAACGAGAGAACCCCCGCCTGGCAGCTGCCGGGCGGGGGGTCTCTCATGCCTGCTTATGGTTACCGTACCACCACGCGGCGGCTCCAGCCGTCTCCGCGCAGGAGGTAAATTCCGGCGGGCAGGTGATCCGGTATGGTCAGGCGGCTGGCTGGCCCGGCGTAGGTTTGGAGGATTTTCCCGGTAAGATTAAACAGTTGCATTTGGTTGCCGACCGGCTGTCCGGTAATGGTTAATTGTTCTCCGGCCCGCACCGGGTTGGGGTAGAGGCGGAGGCTGGTGGCTGATGGGTGGCTGCCGGGAAGAGGTTCCGGAATGTTTCTGCGGCTGGCCTCCCCGGCCAGCACTGCTTCCACCGGGCGGTCTTCAGTGATGGGCAATGCCATGTCGTGGTCAGCCGCTTCCCGGCTGTCCTGCGCTTCGTTGATGGCCTGGAAACCCGGCATGGGGAAGGAGAAATAACGCCGCAGGTAAACACTGATGTCTTCCGTTTCACCGTAACCACTGCCGCACGGGCCAGGATAACTGCCGTAGCCCATTACCACCCGGATCCGACTCCAGCCCCAGGTGTTTCCCGGTACCCTGAAGGTGAAGCTGTTGCCGCCGTAGCCGTGCCACTGGTGCAGGAGCTCTCCGCTGTCGGTAAAATCACCATCTGCGTTGGCGTCCAGGTAAACCCGCCAGTACTCGTGATAGGTGGTGGAAAACCTGAAGCCGGGTGTATAATTAAGGGTGTAGTTGAAACCGTGGTACAGTACGTTTCCGGTCGTCGGGTAGTGCCAGTTGTACCCGCCGTTACTGCCGGAGGAGTGATGGACCGTTCCGGACGAAGTGGTCAGGGTCAGGTTCGCAATGTGTTCGTAGTAGTCATTGCGATTGTTCGAACAGTAATTCTGGGGCTCCGCATCTACGGTAGTCACGGTGCCCGTGCATTCCGCACGGTTACCTGCGGCGTCGGTGCCACGGGCCGTAAACGGGTCGCTCCCGAAACGGCTGCCATCGTTGACGGTAAAGCTAAGCTCCTCCGTCACCTCACAGTTGTCGGTAAAGGTCGCCATGTTGTCAACATTCAGGGTGAAGGGCTGATCGGGGGCGACGAGATAAATCGTTTGGTTGTGACAGGTAACCACGGGGTTGGTTTTGTCTTCGACCAGGACGGTGGACCAGCACTGGTTCGTCACGCCGCAGGCCCAGACGTTGAGCGTTACGGTGTGCAGGCCCGGCGCAAGGTTGAGCCCGCCAGTGACCCACTTGGCCACTACGTCACAGCTGCGATCGTAAGACCCGCGGTCAATATCCTGCACCTGGATGTCAGCAGTACAGCCAGCATAAGGTACGGCCACGTTTACGTAGCTTTCACAAACGGCGACCGGGCTGGCCGCAAGAAATGGCAGGGTAAAAAAGCAGCAAAGGAGGAAAAGGTAACGGTGGCTCATGGTAAGTGCGTTTAGTACTTAATGCGCCGAAGGCAAAAAGCGTTACGCCTGCTCCTGATGCGGGCGCGGCCGCAGGTGCAAAAAGAAGGGTAGGGCAGTGCGGTTGCCCCTCCAACCCTTCCCCTGCACCTGCGCCCGCGCCGTAAAAAAAGCACCGCGCACCCAACGATTTGTTCGGAAATGTGTTTTCTCCAACGATGACCACCCAGGATTTTCAAGCCATCTCCAGTACCATTCCCAAGCAGCCCGGTGTCTACCGTTTCATTGGCGCTGAAAACCAGATTCTTTACGTGGGTAAAGCCAAGGTGCTGCGCAACCGGGTGGCCAGTTACTTCGGGCAGCGTAAGGATCGTCTGCACCGTACCCGGATCATGGTTCGCAATGCCGTCAGACTGGAATTTACCATTGTAGAGACCGAAGCCGACGCACTGCTGCTGGAAAATGCCCTCATAAAAACCCACCAGCCGCGGTACAACATCAACCTGAAGGACGATAAGAATTACAGCTACCTCTGCATCAAACAGGAGCGCTTTCCCCGGGTGTTCATTACCCGCACGGTGGTGCGGGACGGGAGTACCTATTTCGGGCCCTACACCAGCAAGGGCCAACTCAAAATTATCCTTGACCTCATCAAAGAGCTCTTCCCGCTCAGAACCTGTAACCTGAACCTCAACCAGGCCGATATTGAAGCGGGTAAATTTAAAGTCTGCCTGGAGTACCACATCAAAAATTGTGAAGGGCCCTGCGTAGGCGAAGAAACGGAGGAGAATTACCAGGAAAAAATTGAGCAAATCAAGAATATCCTGAAGGGCAACTTTGCGGAAGTCAAACGGCACTTTCAGGCCGAAATGGAGCGGCTGGCGGAAGCCATGGAGTTTGAACGGGCCCAGCAAATAAAGGACAAGCTTAAGGTATTCGGCAATTACCAGAGTAAATCCCAGATTGTCTCCATTACTATTCGGGACGTGGACGTGTTCGGCCTGGCAATCGGTGAAAAAGAAGCCTACCTCAACTACATCAAGATCGTTAACGGCGCGGTTATCCATACCCACACCCAGGAAATAGAGATGAACCTGGATGACGATGCGGAAAGCCTGCTGACCTACGCCATCCCCACTTTACGTGACCGGTACAACAGTATCGCTCCGGAAATTATTCTGGACCGGGAGTTGGAGCTGCCGGGGGTAGAGGCTACCGTAGTGGTACCCAAAATAGGAGATAAAAAGCGCCTGCTGGAGCTGTCGGAAAAGAACGCCAAATACCTGTTGTTGCAGCGCAAGAAGCAGCGGATCAACAACAGCAATAAACAGACTCCCGCCGAACGGATTCTCCGCACCCTGCAAGCAGACCTGCAGATGGACGAGTTGCCCCGCCACATTGAGTGTTTTGACAACTCAAACATTCAGGGGACTAACCCAACGGCCAGTTGTGTGGTCTTCAAAAATGCAAAACCCAGTAAAAAGGATTACCGGCATTTCAACATCAAAACCGTGGTGGGGCCGGATGACTTTGCGAGCATGAAGGAGGTGGTCTTTCGCCGCTACCGCCGCCTGCGGGATGAAGGCGAGCCGCTGCCGCAGCTCGTGATTATCGACGGTGGTAAGGGCCAGCTGAGCCACGCCATGGAATCCATTGATGAATTGGGCTTGCGGGGAGAGATGACCGTGGTCGGCATTGCCAAGCGCCTCGAGGAAATCTACTTTCCGGGAGACGCAGTGCCGCTGCACATCAATAAAAAATCGGAGTCGCTGCGGCTGATCCAACAGTGCCGGGATGAATCCCACCGCTTTGCCCTGCGCCACCACCGTAACCGGCGCAGCAATGCCATGGTAGGGACGGAGCTGCACGAAATCCCCGGAATAGGGGATAAAACCGTGCAGAAGCTGATGGCCCATTTCGGAAGCCCCAAGAAAGTACGGGAAGCACTGGCTTCCGAAATTGCGGAAATCACCAACCTGAGTACGGCGAAAAAAATTCTAGACTGGTATCGGCGTAAGGAGCTGACCGATAAGCCCTGATGGCCGCTTGCTGGCAAGTGAACAAACGGCAGCATTGCTCGGCAAAACGGCAAATGAACTGCCTTACGGGTAATTTTTATGCTTATCTGGACCAAGGAACCAGAATTTATTTTAGCTTTAGCATACCCTTAGCACCAATTTTTTTGGGCTACTCATTTCACTTGGCTCAGTACTTTTAAAATATTTAGGCAGGTATTCCGCACAATATCGGAACTGCCTGCGTTTGATCTTAAATCAGTGTTATTTCCGAAAGACGTCCGGCCTGCTTTTGAAGTTGTGTTTCTTGATTAAGACGCTATATGCATTAATGAAAGAAGTTAGGGTACCGGACGTCTCTTTTTTCATTATTAGCCATCTGCCGGAAGGCATTCCTGAAGGCACCCAACAGATTTCAGCTCCGGCGCACAGACCATTCCGGCTTAGGTAACGTAACCTGATTCCCCCCCCTTCCCGCTTATTGAGATTGATTCGCCTGGCTATTGCAAGGCTGAATACTCTTCTGACGAATTTGTCGCAAAAGACCAAGCATCCATCGAATAAAAGCTGGTTAAAGCTGGTTAACGGGCAATTTAGCGGTAGAGTTATCCTTTCAATGGATATTCCTGAACCACTCCGGCTTAGGTATTGCCGCACTTTGACTCCAGGCGCTTTGCGGGCAGGGTAAGACCTGATTGACAAGCGTTATTCCTGGCCTGCCCCTGCAGCAACACTTTCCGCCGCTCTTAATCTAAGTATCCCTAAATACCACCTCATGTCTTCCCCAAAAGATTTTTTCCTTTTCTGCTCCGGTGTGGATCGTACCCTGCTGGATCGTGTCCCCTCTGACGAAAACAAGTACGTCGGGATCGGTGGCACCATTTTCTTCACGGGCGTGCTGGCTACGCTTTCCGCCGGCTACGCCTTATACACCATTTTTGACAGTTACTTCGCCGCCGTCCTCTTCGGGTTGGTGTGGGGATTAATGATTTTTAATCTTGATCGCTACATCGTTTCCAGTATGAAAAGTAAGGGCGGTTTTTTTGCCGACTTTGCCATTGCTCTACCCCGGCTGGCCATGGCCGTTTTGCTCGCTCTGGTCATTTCAAAACCGTTGGAGTTGAAAATATTCGAAAAAGAAATCAATGCCGAACTGATCGTGATGGAACAGGAAACCTTTAAAGCACAGGAGGATCGGGTCCAGGCAAGGTTTACCGATAGAATCATTGCTGCGGAGCGGGAAATAAGCGTTTTGCAGGAAGAAATCGCGGCGAAGACCGCCGCTCGTGATGCGGCGGCTGCCGCCGCGCTGGCTGAAGCAGACGGCAGCGGCGGATCTGGTATTCGTAATATGGGCCCCATCTACCGCGCCAAGCGCGCCACGGCAGATCAGGCCCAGGCAGAGTTGGAAACTACGCTCGCGACCCTGCAACCAGCGCTGGAAGCAAAACGCAGTGAACTGGCTGATCTTCGTACAGCGGCAACAATGGCGGTAGACGGATTGGAGAGAGGGGCGTACGGCGGCATTGCTGCCAGAATTGATGCTTTGGATCGTCTGGCCAGTCGCAGCAATGCGATATTACTGGCCAGCCTGTTTATCACCTTGCTTTTCATAGCCATTGAAACAGCGCCGATTTTCACTAAACTCATTTCTCCGCAGAGCCCGTACGATCACCTGTTGCACGAGCACGAACACGTCTTCGCCATGTCCGCCAAGGAAAGCATCACGGAGCGGGCTAACAACGTAAAGAACCGCCTGCGGGTACATACGGAAGTAGGTATTCACCAAACGACAGCGGATATCGCGGCCAGGAAAGCTGAGATTGATGCCTCCCTGCGTCGGCACCGGGAGGGACTGGGTGAGCGCGGCCTGGGGCTTGGCTAAGCCGGGTTGGAAAGTACCGAGCAAGGGCTTCATCCGGCAATACCTAACCCACTTTGACTTAGGTATACCGGCCTAAAAAGAATTCCGTTTGATTTCCAGGCGGTTGCGGCCGGGGGCGAGGCGAATGGCTCCGAAAGCCAGGTTTGCCTGTTTTCCGTTCAGGCTGATGGTCTGGTTATCCGCCAGCGGTACGGAAAATTCTGCGGCCATATTGCCCGGCAGGTCGATGATGTATACCTCATAACGGGGAGTATGGAAACGGTACCGGGCCCTGATCGGACCACGAAGGGTGGGGACCCTGATTTCCGTCTCCCGCAACGAACCCAGCCGTGGCCGGATGGAGGCGATACCAAAACCAGGGGTCTGGGGTTGAATTCCCCACAAATAACGTGGAATAATGTTGGCGGGAGCGGCACCCCAGGCGTGGTTCAGGTCCAGGTTAGGTTTATGCCGCAACGCCCATGCTTCCATCGTAATGGTGCTGCCAAAGCGGATCATGTTGTACCAATTGCGGTCGCCGATGGTATCGGTCATGAGGTGCAAAGCGTAATCTTCCATACCTGCGGCGTAGAGCCCTTCCAGCAAATACTGCGCACCGTAAACGGAACAAGCCATTCCCCGGCGCTTAATGAAGGCACCCACCGAACTGCGGTATGCCGGCGGAACTACTCCAAAGGCCAGGGCGAACATATTGGCGTGCAGGGATGCGTGGTCCGTTCCTTCACCGTCGACGTAGACCCCCCGTTCACGATCAAGCATCTTGTCATTAATACTTTGTTTGGCCCGCAGGGCGCGGATTTGGAAGTCCACAGCTTCCTCTTCTTTATCCAGCAGCCGGGCGAAGGCTGCCATTATTTCCATATTCCGGAAATACAGGGCGTTGACGATGGTGTTGTTGGGCCGGAAGACAAAGCCATCTCTTTCCCCTGCTTCCCGGGCGATGGGCCACCCGGTATCTTTCCTGGCGGGCGGCCAGTCGGTGATGTCCCGGAGTACCTCCTCCCGCTCCCCAAAACCAAGTTTTTTCATGAACTCGGGGGTAGCCCGGCTGGAGCTGATCAGTCCGTCTTCCCCGACCAGCTCCAGTAAGGTTTTGTGTTTGAGGGCCTCGTAATACCTGGTGATCAATTCAGTGTTTCCCGTATACTGGTAATCGGCCCAGAACATCAGCGCCACGTGTAGTTGCCACTCTGTGGGCCAGGTGGGGTAGGACATGAAGTATTCGATCGTTCGGCGGCCAATGGCGTATTCCCGGTCAGTGGTGTAGTGGCTCAGCTGATTCAGGTAGGCATCCGCCTCGTAAGGTATCCGCTCCCGGTCGCCATCTACGTAAAGGCCGGCAAAGCTGGTGGCTTTGATGCTGTAACGGCAGAGTTCCCAGACCTGGTTCAAAAGATCGTTATCACTGGAGAAGTAACTGGTATTGTCATCCCAGTACGTATGGTAAACGAGTTGGGTAAGCTGATCGGTGGTGAGCGGGCCAGCAACTCCGTCTATTTCTACGTAGCGGAAGGGTAGTAATACTGGTACCGAATCGGGCAGCGGTGCCGCAAGCGGCTGGGTGTTTCGTTCGTTTGGTGGCAGGGAGAGGTGAATGGTTTGCTTTCCTTTTTTCACCGGGACGGCGACCTCCTGATACCGGATGGAACCTCCAGGTTGTGCATTAATCCGGCCATCTTCCCCCAGCAATTCCCCCAGGCGAACGGTTAGCACCCGCTCTGCGGGACTGGTGTAGGTGAACGCCAGGCTGGCGAAGCCGGCCCTGCCAAAATCAGCAAACCAGGTCTTGCCCCTTTGTTCCAGGCGGATGGGGTTTACCCGCTCCATCTGGAAGCGGTTGGGGGTGCTCAGGTAGGCCTTTTCATCTGCCTGGCCAGCACCTGCGGCCGCGCCCATAAAAGCCTGCGGTTGCGAATAGCCCGTCAGCCGGTTAACGTCGTCCCAGATCCGAACCTTCCAGTAGTACTGCTGCTGCGCCAGTAAGGGTGGTCCCTGATAAACAATATTGGTACTCTGGGTGCTGATGATTTTGCCGCTGTCCCAGACGGTTCCCCGGTTCTGTGCCAGGGCCTCTGATGATTCGGCTACCAGCAGTTGGTAGGCTGCCTGAAAGCCGGTTCCCGCCGGTACTTCCCAGGCGAACTCCGGCTCCGCATCCCGGAGCGGAATCCCGGCCGGTTCCCGCAAAAACTCCACGGAGAGCTGTTGCGGTGGCGCGGCAAAAGTATCGGTATAGCTT
The DNA here is from genome assembly GCA_030431945.1 of Bacteroidia bacterium. Taxonomy (GTDB): domain Bacteria; phylum Bacteroidota; class Bacteroidia; order Chitinophagales; family Saprospiraceae; genus Neolewinella. The sequence goes on from JAUIIF010000028.1 coordinate 14,780, forward strand.
TTGATCAGCTCATCACACTTGCGGCGCAAGGCGAGCAGGGTCTTGTCGTAGCGGGGAATCCCCGCGAGGTTATGGATTTCCTGAGGATCATCGGTCAGGAAATACAGCTCTTCCGCAGCCTGATCATCTACGTAGCGAAAGTATTTCCAGTCGCGGGTCCGGACTCCTTCACTGGGCGGAATACTTTTAAAGTCCCAGATATGTTCGATCAGGACGGTATCCCGCGCCAGGTCATTGACCGCGCCGTGCACAATCGGGACCAGGCTTTTGCCCTGGTAGAAGGGTGGTTGCGCTACCCGGGCGAGATCGAGAATGGTGGCCGGAACATCGATGTTAAGGGCCAGTACGTCGCTGTTAACGGCGTGCTTGGCGCGCGGATCGAAAATGATGAGCGGAACCCGCACGGCGTTGTCGTACATCAGCCATTTACCGGCGAGTTGTCGTTCGCCGAGAAAATAACCGTTGTCCCCCATCAGGATGATCACTGTATTATCAGCAATCCCTTTTTCAGTCAGCTTTTTCCGGATTTTTTCCAGTTCGAGATCGATTCCGGCGAGCATCCGGTAGTAGCCCTTCACACTGTGCTGGTACTTTTCCGGCGTGTCGTACCGCCAGGTCCAGCGGAGCCGGTTGAAGCCCTCCCGGACGGGCCTGGGGAGCAGGTCGAAATATTTTTGGGCGCCGAGCGCAGGTGCAGGGATGGTCGTACGGGCCAGCAGGGAATCCGTTGTTTGTTGCCAGAAGTATTGATCCGGAGCATTGTCGTGGGCGTGGGGGGCACTAAAATTCAGGGTGAGGTAAAAAGGTTTTTTACGCTTGGCGTTTTTGTCAATAAAGTCAAGCCCCTGCTGGCCGGTGTACCGGGTGAGGTGGACGGTGTCTCCCTGAATCGTTTTATAGAAGTACCCACGGCGGTCGGGGTAAGCGCCGTTACGGTCATAGCTTTCGAATTCGTCAAAGAGCTCCTGCTGGTGCTGATACCGGACCCCGAATTTGCCAAAAAAGCCGGTATGGTAGCCGGCGCTGCGGAGAAGCCGTGGGTAGGCACTGACCAGGTGTGCTGCGCGGAGGTCACCCGTCTGGAAGTTATACCGGTGGGTGCGCTCATAAACCCCGGAGAGCAGGCTGGCCCGGCTGGCCGCGCAGATGGGGGTGGTCACCATTGCGTGACTGAAATAAGTACCCGTTGCCGCCAGGGCGTCCATAGCGGGCGTATGGATCAGCTGGTTACCGGCGTAGCCCAGGGCATCATAGCGCTGGTCATCAGTAAGAATGAAAATGATGTTCGGCGGCTCTTCCGTCTGCGGCTGAGCCCCGAGGGGGAAGAGCAGTAGTAGGAGCAAAAACAACAGGAGGAGTTGGAGCAGGCCGGATGGTAACAAGCGGAACATATGGCTGAGTTGTGCTGGGAAAGGGGGGCAGTTGTTTCCCGCGGTTAAGCTACCCGGTCAGCTAAGATAAAACCGTCCTGTACTATCCTTATTCGCCGTACGTCTCCCGGCTGAACCCAAAACGTACGAGGTCGACCAGGGTTCCGCCTGGTTTTCTGAACTCGTTGCGAAGGTCTCCCTCCCGGCTGAAGCCCACTCTCCGCACGAGTCGTTGACAGTCGAAATTGTCCGAAAGGGTACGCAGGTAAATCTTTTCCAGGGCCAGTTGCTTAAAGCCGAACCGAATGACCCGTGCCATAACTTCCGTCATCAACCCCTGCTTGTGCAGGTCTTTATCCAGAAAGAAACTGATTTCGGCGCTGGGCACCTCCCAGTTAATTTCGAAGAGGTGGACGTACCCGATGAGTTTTGTCGTTTCGTTCGACCAGATGCCGAAGGCATAATCAGTTTGCAGGAGCCAGCCGGCGATACGCTCGCGGACAAAGATTTCGGTTTCTTCCGGCGTCGCTGAAATTTCTCCGACCAGCCGGGGGAAATGGTCCTGTAACTGATCGCGGTTTGCGTAGATCAACTCCTGAAAAACGGCGCCTTCATTTTCCCGGAAACGCCGGACAACGCAGCGGTTCGTTAGCAGAGCAGTATCAATGTCAAATAGTTGGGGGCGCATATAGTGGAGGTAAATAATTTGCCGAAGTAGTAATCTTGCTGGTAGCTGGAAATGCTCCAGGCTACCTCAATACAGGGAGGTGTCAGGAGCGGTTATTCTTCTACCCAGGTCACTTTCTCCGCCAGTGGACCGCGTGGGCGGGGCAGGTCCGGCATTTCGTAATGCCCCAGATAAAAAAGGCCGAGGCAGCGTTCGTTCATCGCAGCATCCGGCC
>JAUIIF010000615.1 GCA_030431945.1 Bacteroidia bacterium
AATCAGGTAGCCTTCAGACCCCATGATTTCCACGCCATCGTAATTCGCCAGCTGCGCCAATTCGGCGCAGCGGACGTAGTCTTTGATCGTCTGCTCCACTTCTTCGCCCGTCAGTCCCCGTGCCGGAAAGGGAGAGATCGGTGCCTTGGTATCGCTGGCGGAGACGTTGTGCTCCGAATAGCCATACCGGCCCGTGTGCAAGATCTGCATACAAATTTTACCCCCTTCTGCGTGGACAGCATCGGTAACAACCCGGTGCTTCAACGCTTCCTCCTCACTATCGAGTGGCTGACCGATCGGCAAAGCCAGCCCGGCTTTGTTCGGTGCCACGCCCCCGGTAACAATCAGCCCCACCTGCCCGCGCGCCCTTTCAGCGTAGAAGACCGCCAGGCGCTCATGCCCGCCGGGAATATCTTCCAACATAGTATGCATGCTTCCCATCAAAACACGGTTCTTCAGGGTGGTGAACCCAAGGTCGAGGGGCTCAAGGAGATGGGGATAGTTGGAGGAATTGGGCACGATACAGTTTCTTTTCAGTCAGGGGTCCGCAAAGTAGCGAATTTTCGCAAAACGAAGGACAATACTTGCTGCCGGACGTGTACAGCGAGTTGCTCAGGCCGCACTGGGAGTGAAGACTTTGCTCAGGGTAAGTGCCCTTCCCGAAAGTTGGGTAAATCGGTGAATACCCCTGCCGGAGTGGTCTACCTGTCCTGCTCCTGCCGGGGGGGATTCAGCGCGCAGTCAGGTGCCACAAGTACCGGTAAAGAACGCCCCTTCCTCTTCACTTACAGGCATCCTGTTTCTAACGGACAGCCATTGCATCGCTTTCATTCCGTTTCGGTACGTTGGCCCCGCAGGCGGCGCAGACCGTACTGCACGGCAATCATTACCACCAGGCCAATTACGTAGGAGCTGATAAACATCACCCAATCATAGGTGTCCCGCTGGAGAGCGTCGCGCCGGGAGGTAAGCCCCCAGAGATTCCCCAGCCCCCGCCTGACGAAAAAGGTAGTTACCAGATTAGAGGCCAGCAGACCGGCCAGGTAACCAATGGCCAGGTTGAGTACTTCCTGACCAACAAACTCCGTAAATTTTGGCATGCCACTTGTTTTGCCCAAAAATAACGCCCACGGCCTTACCCTGCCGCCCCCTTACTTACCCTGCACCTGCGGCCGCGCCAAAAAACGTGACTGTTGCCTGAGCCGCCGGCCCCCACCCAACTTTACCCTGCTAAAGAACTATCCCCGCCCTTCGCCGTTTACCAACCGCAACCCCAAAATAAGAAGTGTATGTCTTTGGCAAAAACCCTCGGTGAACTTAAGGCCTCCGGCTATAAATCCCGCTCCGTAAAACAGGAACTCCGGGAAAATCTGATAAAAAAATTAAAAAATAAAGAAGAAGTTTTCCCGGGCATTATTGGTTTCGATGACTCCGTTTTACCGGATATTCAACGCGCCGTGCTGAGCCGGCACAGTATTCTGCTGCTGGGGCTTCGCGGTCAGGCCAAAACCAGGATCGCCCGCCTGCTCGTCAACCTGCTCGATGAATACATGCCCGTAGTTGCCGGCTCCGAGCTGAATGATGACCCGCTGGCTCCCATTAGCCGGTATGCGGTTGACCTGATCAAGCAACACGGGGACGATACACCGGTAGCATGGGTACACCGGGACGACCGCTACGTTGAAAAACTGGCTACCCCGGATGTGTCCGTAGCGGACCTGATCGGCGACGTGGACCCCATCAAAGCAGCCACCCTGAAACTTACCTATGCGGACGAACGGGTGATTCACTTCGGCCTCGTCCCCCGCGCCCACCGTGGCTTATTCGTCATTAACGAGCTGCCCGATTTGCAGGCCCGGATTCAGGTATCGCTGTTCAATATCCTGCAGGAGGGTGACATTCAGATTCGTGGGTTCAAGTTGCGCTTGCCCCTGGACATTCAGTTTGTCTTCACGGCCAACCCGGAAGATTACACCAACCGGGGCAGCATCATTACCCCGCTGAAAGACCGGATTCAGAGCCAGATCCTGACCCACTACCCCAAGACCGTGGACATTGCGAAGGCGATTACCAAGCAGGAAGCAGACCTGGTCACCTCCCAGGCAGAAATGGTCGAAGTGGACGAACTGCTGAACACCATGCTGGAACAACTTGCCTTTGCCGCCCGCGAAAGTGAGTACATCGATGAAAAATCCGGGGTTTCCGCCCGCCTGAGCATTACGGCCCTGGAGAACCTCATTTCCACCGCAGAGCGGCGGGCCCTGCTGGCCGGCGACAAAAAAACCACGGCCCGGATTACGGATTTCTGGGGCGTCGTCCCGGCCATCACCGGCAAGGTAGAGCTGGTATACGAAGGGGAACAGGAAGGGGCTTACGGCGTAGCCATGAAGCTGCTGGGCCAAAGCATCAAGACCAGTTTTCTGGAGCTCTTCCCCAACCCCGATGAAGTAGAGGCCAGTGGTCGTTCTGACAGTGACCCGTACGGCATTATCCGGGCCTTCTTCAGTGGCGGCAACGTGGTTGAACTGCTCAACGATGCCTCTAATAAGGAGTACGAAGCGGCCCTCGACGGCGTAGCGGGGTTACGTAAATTCGTAACCGGCCACTTGCACGACCGTAAGCTCAGCAAGGCAGAAACTTACCTGCTGATGGAACTCGTCCTGCAGGGCTTAGCGGAAATGGAGGTGCTCAATAAAGAATCCATGAACAACAGCCTCAGCTTCCGGGATGTCCTGGCGGACATGTTTGGAGAAGAGGACTTTTAGGCAGGCCTGGAATTACAACAGCGAGCACATTAGTGGATATTCTTTGGCTCCCTCTCCGCTGAGCCCTTAGGCGAAGCGAGTTGGAGAGGGCGGGGGGAGAGGTAAAACCGTAAAATGTCCAGTAGTGTGAACAGCTAACCTTTAGAACATTGCCTACCCCTTCGGTAACACCGAAGATTTGGGCAGGGCGGACAGCCCTTACCGGATCAGGCCCAGCACCAGCCAGTCGGCGATCAACTGCCGGTTCTTCGGTTCCACGATCCGGACCTGGTCGGAGGGGTTGGTGATGTTCCCCAGTTCGATGAAAACGCCGCTCGGCTTGGTTTCGCGGAGCACCCAC
>JAUIIF010000616.1 GCA_030431945.1 Bacteroidia bacterium
CGAGGATCCGGAAAACGTTTCCGTCGAGAACCGGTACCTGACGGTCAAAAGCAAAGGAAGCAATAGCCGCCGCAGTGTAAGGCCCGACCCCCGGTAGCGTGCGGAGGCCAGTAAGGGTGTCAGGAAACTGGCCGGAAAAATCAGCCGCAACCATTCTTGCCGCCTTCAGCAGATTCCGGGCCCGGGAGTAGTAACCAAGTCCTTCCCAAAGTTTCATCACGGCGTCATCTTCGGCAGCAGCTAAGTCCTGAACGGTAGGGTAGGCTGCCAGGAAGCGTTCGAAGTAAGGCAGGCCCTGTTCTACTCTGGTTTGCTGAAGTATGATTTCACTTAGCCAGATTTGATAAGGATCACGGATCGCCTTCCAGGGCATTGGCCGCCGCTCAGGGACGTACCAGTCAAATAATGCTGTACGAAAATAAGTCCAGTTGTCAGTGGTGATCATGGAGCGGTAAAATGCATAAAAAATCCGCCACAGCTAAGGCCGGGGCGGATTTTTATCTTGAAACAGAGGCTAGAACAGCAAATCTTATTATTGCTCCCGAAGCTTGCCATACTGGCGGGCAATTTTTGCCTTCAATTCTTTACGGGCAAAAAAGATGCGACTTTTTACCGTGCCCAACGGGAGGCTGAGATGGTCCGCAATCTCCTGATACTTGAAGCCCTGATAATGCATCAGAAAAGGAATACGCGTACTGTCATCGAGTAATTCGATCATTCCTTTCAGTTCCTTGATCAGAATGTTACTGTCGGCAGCATTGTCAATGGACTCCCGGCCTGAATTCAGGTAGTAAAGATTATCCGTATTGTCCATGATGGTATTGGCCTTTACTTTCTTCCGGTAGTTGTTAATGAAGATGTTCTTCATTATCGTAAAGAGCCAGGCTTTCAAATTGGTACCCGGGCGAAACTTGTCCCGGTTGGTAATAGCGCGAAAGGCTGTTTCCTGGTACAAATCCTTAGCGTCCTCAGCGTTCTTAGTGAGGTTGTAAGCGAATGAATTTAACAGGGTGGTAAGGCGGTTAAATTCGGTGAAAAACTCCATTTGCGACATGACGATAGATTTTGGTAGTGCGTTTGTTGAACCAAAGCTAGGCAAAAGTTAGATAAAGTACAAGTTTATTCTGCCGTTGTGTGCTTGTTTTCAGACTCAAAAGCGAGTGTAAATAATGAATAAGTCCATAAAGTGCTGTAAATCAGTACAATTTTGGAATTGTTGCAATTGTATATAAATATTAATTTTTCAGAAAAAAATGAAAATTAAAGTGTTTTGTCGAGCTTTTAGGCGCTTTTAGTGCCGAAACATTCGACAAAACCCCTGATCTGAGAATTTTCTGGCCGCTGATGGGGCCTGCGGCGGGTATGAATTCTTTTCCTTGTCCAAATTTATGCCCCGCTATGATTATGGACAGGTTGGCACTAGCGTTGGGCGTTGGCCACGAAATAAAGCGCGGCTCCGAAGAAAATAAGATTGGGCATCCACATGCCCAGGTAAACGGGCAGGTTGGCGCTGGCACTGATGGTGGAGGCAAAGCGACTGAGGAACACAAAAAGAGCTCCGATGAAAATTCCCAAGGCTAATTGTACGCCCATACCGCCCCTGGTTTTCCGTCCGGCTACCGCCACCCCGATTAACGTAAGAATAAAGATCGTAAAGGGTTCTGCTGAACGCCGGGCCAGTTCAACTTCGTATTTTCGGATGTTTCCGGAACCGCGTTCCCGCTGTTTGCTCAGGTGCGTCAGCAGATCAGGGGTACTCATGGAAGACTGTTGCTCCTGGTAATCTACGAAGTCAGCAGGCTCAAGATTGATGACTGTATCCAGTGGTTGTCGCCCCCCCAGGAGTAAGGTCTCCTGTTCTCCGGCAAAGGTGCGTACCTCATAGTTGGACAAACGCCAAAAGGCGGTGTCTCCCGGAATGTAACGGGCCGAACGTGCTTTCGTTAACTTCGTCAACTTATTATCCTCGAAAGACTCCAGCCGGAAGTTCCTGGCCGTACTGTCCCGTTTGCTGAAATGAGTCATGAACACCTTGGTATTCGGAGCTACAAACATGTGTACGTTAGCTGTCTTGCCAACATCCCGGTTTCGGTTGAAATAAACCCTTTCCAATTCTGTCCGGTGGGCATTACCCCAGGGGATGATGAAATTCAGCCCGATAACGTACAGGATGGCCAGGAAACCCGCAGAGACCAGGTACGGGCGCAAAAAGCGCCGGAAGCTGACGCCCGCATTAAGAATACTGATGATTTCCGAGTTGTTGGCCATGCGGCCCGTAAAGAAAATCACGGCAATCAGGGTAAGCATCGGCCACAGGAACCCAAGAATAAACAACAGAAAAGTGGGGAAATACTCGAAGGTGATTTCCATCTTGCTGATGTCACTCTCGATGAAGCGCTCAATTTTTTCACTGAAGTCAATGATCAGGCTCACCATGGAGAAGATCAGCACCGTAAAGAAAAAGGTGCGGAGAAATTTCCCGATAATGTACCAATCTAGTTTTTTCAGCATAAAAATTAACCAGCGTCATTTGATCAAAAAGAAGTCGGAGGAAGCAGTCGTCGCCTGCTACCAGCTACCGCGCAAAAGTAGCACCTAAAGCAGTAGGGCCACAATGTCGCATTTCAGAAACGGGTAACAAAAGCGATTCTTACTTTAGATAGGCTGGATCCTGGAATTGCTGCCCGGGATTATCTTATTGAAATCTTAAAGGTTGGCCTGACCTGTATATAAGGACGCAGTCATCGGGTAGCTGGAAATTCAGGCTTCGCGCTTAATGCCCGTTATCCTGGAAAAACAGCCACCCGTAACTTTTACCAAAAGTTACGGGTGGACTGAGGAGAAGCTCAACTTCTTTGAGGTAGCTATAAGGGGACGTTACTGTTTTACAATGCGGCGTACTGCCCCGTCGATTCGCAGGAGGTATACTCCGGCGGGCAGTCGGGTTAAATTCAGGGAAGCCGCTTTGGTTGCTCCGGCAACGGATGTACGCTGCAGCAGGCGTCCGTTCAGATCAAATAACTCAACGGAAAGTTGCTGGTTAAGGGCCACTTCCCAACGAATGCTGAGTACATCGCCTACCGGGTTCGGGAAG
>JAUIIF010000617.1 GCA_030431945.1 Bacteroidia bacterium
TGAAGGGCTTTTGGAGCAAGGTGCAAAAGCAGAGCTCTGAGAAAAACCTATTCAGAAATCACGCTAACGAACTACGAAATAAAACTAACGAGCTTTTTGACACCATGAAAGGGTACAAAAAGCAAATGGCGTACGCGACAGTCGTCACCGTGTCGAGCATATCGAGATGATTGATGCCGCTGATGTGCCTCGTTTCAAAAAATTAGGCGTGTTAGCCTCAATGCAACCGTTGCATGCCCCACTTCAAGAAAATGATCCCGATATATGGCCAACCCGTGTCCAAGAATCAGCATGGGATCGCGCCTTTGCCTGGCAGACATTGCGTGAAGCTGGGGCAATTCTTGCTTTTGGCAGCGATTGGCCCGTGGCCCTACCAGACCCCATTTTAGCCATTGCTGGGGCCATTAATCGTCAACCTTGGAAACCAGGGCACAATTCCCATAATCAAACATTGGCGGAAGCCATTGCCAGTTATACAAAAGATGCTGCCTACGCAGAATTTGCGGAAAACGAAAAAGGGCAAATCAAAGTCGGCATGGTTGCTGATTTGGTTTTATTGTCTGACGATATTTTTACAATTCCCCCAGAAAACATTACAGATGTGCGTGTGTCCATGACATTTTGCAACGGCCGTCTTGTTTACACACGCCATCTTGACCCAGATGAAAACAACATCAAAATCTAAAACGAGGATGCTTAACAAACGATAATCTCGCTTGGATTCAATCTGATTTTCAGCTAAAATGCGCCGCTGTTGAGCCTTCAAGTCAATAAAAGAAATCTCACCAACCCGGCTTTCCGCAGCCAGTCTTGCGCGGCCGCATCAGCGGGCGGGGTGAGCCCCGCCCAGCTGTAGGCAGGCCCCCGGTGCAGGACGGCTACCAGTTGGTCCTGCTGCCCTCGGTACAAGCTGTCTACGGAGGCCTCCCAGAAGGCTTGCGCCTGCTGCTGGTCTACCCAGTCCGCCAGGTAGACGCCGGCCGCCAGGCTGTCCGGAAAAGTACGGTGGCCGCCGGTCCAGGTAAAATCAAGGGCGATGACCCGGAGGGTGACTGCCAGGGTACCCGTGGGCCGTAATGCGCGGGGCGGGCGGGTCCGTTCGCCGGGGGCTGGGGAAGCAGGGGCGGCTGGTATCCGTGGCAGGGATCGTTCGGAGGGGAGGGCTACGCCTGCCGCTGCTTGCCCGGCAACCATTCCCTGCACCAGCGTCAGCGCCCATAAAAGTAGCAGCATACGGATCATGTAGGGAAATAACGGTGGCTGCGGGCCGTGGGTTGTGTGAGCGGGCGGGGGGCAGGAAAATACGTAGCCGCCGGGCACAACTAGGCTCGACTACCTCCGCACCAATGACCGCGCAACGTTGCTCAGGACCACCATTCCCGCCAGCAACAGGGCAATGCGGGAGATCACGTCGCCAAAGCGCACGTAAGGGGTGATCGCGTCGTTCAACTGCAGGGTTCCGCGCAGAAAGCCTGCTTCGTTGTAGTAGGTGCGACTGACAATTTTGCCCCGCTGGTCCAGAAAGGCGCAGGCGCCGACGTTGGCGGCCCGTACGACCGCCCGGCGGGTCTCGATGGCGCGCAGGCTGCTGTACCACAGGTGCTGCCGGTGGCCGGCGGTGTTGCTCCACCAGCCGTCATTGGTCATCACGAAAACGGCCTGGCTGCCTTCGCGGATGTAATCCGTAAAGTATTCCCCAAAAACGGACTCGTAGCAAATGACCGGTGCCACCCGGGCGGTGGCCGACCGGAGGGGCGTCCGCGTCGCCTGCGTGCCGCGCCCGGCCACCGTGCCGCCAACGCTGGCGACTAACGGTTCCAGGAAAAACAACACGTTGCGGAAAGGAAACGATTCCGCGCCCGGAACAAAAACCCCCTTGCGGTAGGTCTGGTACTCGCCGGTTTCCAGGTCAACCTGTAGCGCCGCATTGAGGGCCTCGAGGGCAAGGTCTTCACCATCGGGCTGGGGGTAGTAGCGCACCGCCGGGGTCACGGGTTCTCCGGGGGTGAAAATTTTGTAGCCGTCAAATCCCGTAACCAGGTAGTGCGCGCCCTGGCCCTGCAGTTCGCCCATCAGTACCTGGAGCGGCCGGTTGTTCAGCGGCTCGTTTTCGACCACCTGGCTGAAACTGGTTTCGGGATAAAGCAGGTAGTCTACCGGGCCCTCCGCCAGGGCCGCCTTGCTCAGTCGCAGAAAAGTGTCGAGCGGGGCCGATTGCCGGCGATCGGCAAATTTCTCGAAGTGGGGCTCAAAATTTGGCTGGATCGCCGCCACCGTGATCACCTGATTAGCCGGTGCGGTGTAGGTGAGGTAGCGCGCGAGTGAGCCGGCCAGGGGGAGGCTAACCAGCAGGAGAAGGGGGAGGACGGCCTTTTTCCTGGGCGCGGCCGCAGGTGCAAAGAAGGTCGTGTAAACCAGGTAATTGCAACCGATGATCCAGGCGGAGCCACCCAGTACTCCGGTGACTTCGTACCACTGAATCAAAGACGGCCACTGGGCAAAACCATTGCCCAGGGTCAGCCAGGGCCAGTTGAGGGACCAGTTGTAGTGCAAATGCTCAAAGGCAACCCAGCAGACGGCAAAGGCGAGGAAGGCGATGCGGGGCGATTTGCGCCCCGTCCAGTAAAAAGCCAGCCAGGGAAGGCACATCAGGGCACTGTTCGCCAGCATGGCGAACAGCCCGGCCCCGAAACCGGTATTGGTCACCCAGTATGAGGCAATAATGTTGAAAAGGAGAAAGGCGCTGTAGCCATGGCGGAATACGGTTCCGTAGCCCGCCCGCTCCGCCAGCAGCCTGCGGTAGAGGAGGAAGAGGGGGACAAGCCCGACCAGGAGGAGAAAAGGCAGGGGGAGCAGGCCCGGGAAACCAAGCCCGAGTAGTAGGCCGGCGAGTCCGCTCAGCTTATTGAGCTCCTTTACGGTGCCGTCTTTGCGGTAAGTCCGCAGCAGCCAGCTGCCGCCGAAGGCGGCCAGGTAGAGGACCAGCGGGCCGTAGCCCCAGAGTTCCTCCTGCGTCACCCGCCAGTACATCCAGCCGGCCACCAGGAGGGCCAGGGTGAAGAGGGCGTAACCAAAGTAGCGAAAAGTGGAAGGA
>JAUIIF010000618.1 GCA_030431945.1 Bacteroidia bacterium
CGAGATGGTGCGCAAGCCTTCCAGCAAGCGGTTGGCCAGTTCAAGACCCCGGTTATTGATGCCGATGATGAACAGTTCGGATTCTTCGGTATTCCGCTCGAGAATTTCCATCGCCAGGCGTGTCACCTTGCTGGCTATTTGCTGGTGGTTGAGGAGTTGCATGGGGCGAAGATAGGGAGGGCTGATCGTTAAACCTCCTTCCCGCGGGCAAGAGTTTCGGAGGAGCAGATCTCAAAAAAAATCCTGGGGTTCCGCCCCTCGCAGCTTGCCCCTGCAGATGAGGACAGCGGTTTATGCTTTTGCCAACGTAATCCCGAACGTGCTGCCCAGCCCGGGAGAAGAGCGCACGTTAATGGTTTGCTGGTGCGCTTCCATGATGTGCTTCACGATGGAGAGGCCCAGGCCGGACCCTCCTTTTTTGCGGCTGCGGCTTTTGTCGACCCGGTAGAAGCGGTCAAAAACGTGCGGCAAGTGTTTTTCCGGAATGCCAATACCATTATCGGCGATTTCACAGAGAATGTAAGCATCCATATCGTAAAACCCGAGCTTGGTAGCGCCTCCGGGATTGCCGTATTTTATGGAATTGGTAACGAGGTTCACCAGGACCTGCCGGATGCTCTCCCGATCTGCTTCCACCATAAAACCGGTATCAGCTCCCGGCTTGAAGCCAAGTTCAATACCAACCTCACGGCTTTTCAAATCGAGTTCATCAATAACTTCATTGGCTAGTTCCTTGATGTCAAAAACATCAGTATCCAGGATCAGCTCTCCACTTTCCAGGCGGCTGATGGCCCCCAGGTCTTCGACGATGGTTTGCAACCGGTCTACGTTCTTGGCGGCCTTTTTCAGGAAGCTCATCGAAATTTTCTCATCGTGGTACCCTCCCTCCAGCAAGGTATGCAGGTACCCCTGGATATTGAAGATGGGCGTTTTGAGCTCGTGGCTGATGTCACCAACGTACCGCCGGCGGTAATCAGCGAAACGCTCATACTGTTCCATTTGGCGCTGCTGCTTCTCCGCCCATTCTTCTACTTCTTGCCCGACGTCATCGATGATCGGCTGGTCGAGGTCAACACCTTCCCGCTTCATCTCAGCATTGACTTTCTGATGATGGATGGTCTTGTAAATCAGTTTGATTTTGCGGTAGATGTAGCGATCGAGGTACGTCAAGACCACGACGTAGCTAAAGCCGACGGCGGCCAGCGTCAATAACAGCAGGGCCGGCCAGGAAATACTGTCGGGCACAATAATCTTGAGCAGGAGCATAACGCCCAGACTTGCCCCACCGATGGTGAGTGCAGCCCGCAAGGCGATTTCTCTGGGAGTACTATTCTTAAACACTAAAAGACATATTTATAGCCAATTCCCTTAATGGTTTTGATGCAATCGTCACCGAGCTTCTCCCGGAGTTTACGAATGTGTACGTCGATGGTCCGGTTACCAACAATAACATCTGTTCCCCAGACCCGGTTAAAGATTTCGTCACGGCTGAAAACCTTCCCCGGCTTGGAGGCCAGCAGGGTGAGTAGATCGAATTCCTTCTTGGCGAGCTCGATGCGCTCATTGCCCTTCCGGACCACAATTTGTTCCAGGTCAATTTCAATTTCCCCGAGGGAAATAATTTTCAGCTCTTCCTCCTCTTCCCGGACGCCCCGGCGGAGTAACGCCTTAACCCGGCTGAGAAATACCCGGGGCCGGATGGGTTTGGTGATGTAATCATCTCCCCCCGTATCCAAAGCAGCAATCTGACTGTAATCCTCCTCCCGGGCCGTAAGGAAAGTAATGACGGTCTTATCAAACTCCTTGCGGGCCCGTAGCTGACGGCAGACTTCCACGCCGTCCATGACGGGCATCATAATGTCCAGTATTATCAGGTCGGGCTGAAAGCTAACGGCCGTTTCCAGACCGGCTTCTCCGTTATTTGCCGTAGCGACGTCGTAACCTTCTTTACGAAGGTTATACTCGAGGATCTCAAGGATGTCGGGTTCATCGTCAACCAGGAGTATCTTAGCCGGGTTCATATTAGTATTACTTTAAATGTTGAGCGGCAAAAGTAGCATATGTACAACACCTTGTGATTAACTAAGGGTTAATTACATGTGTACATTTCTCCGGGTGATCCCTGCTGGTCCTGAAAATTTGCACTCCCGCAAGTTTAAGGTAACAAGTAGATAAAGGCCGTGCAAATCATTGCGAATGAAGACTATTTACTTTGTACGTCATGCTAAATCAAGTTGGGAAGATGCCCGTCTGGCCGATCACGACCGTCCGCTCAACCAACGCGGAAAAAGAGATGCCCCCCTTATGGGGGAGCACTTAAGGGACCTGGGCATTCAGCCCGATGGCCTGCTGTCCTCAACCGCCCGCAGGGCACGCGAAACAGCCGATGCCTTCCGCAGGGCAATGGAAATACCTGCCGCCAACTGCCTCTTTGACAAGGCCCTATACCACGCCTGGCCCCGCGGCATTGAAGCCCGCATCCGTGAGTTGCCTGCTGCCTGGGATACGGTCCTCCTTTTCGGTCATAACCCCGGGTATACCGAGCTGGCCAATCAGTTGGTACACCATTCGTTTATTGACAATGTACCTACCTGTGGGGTCGTGGGTGCAACAACGACCATTGACCACTGGTCTGATTTCACCCTTGCTGACTCCCGACGTACCGTGTACCTCTACCCCAAACAACTCGTATGAAAAGGTTTCTGCTACTGCTTTCGTTAGCCGTATTCACCCGTTGCACCAGTCCGGATGCGGGCCCGCCGCCGGTAGACCTGGATATGCTGGCTCCACTGATGGCCGACCTCCAGGTCGCCGAAGCCCTGGCGACCGAAGTTCCGGTCCTGGTCAGAGATTCCATGCGGGAGACTTACTTCGACCGGGTCCTGGCCGATCATCAAACTGACCGGGCTACTTTTGACAGCCTGACCTGGATTATCCGGGAAGAGCCCTCCTGGGTAGATTCGCTGTACGCCCGGGTGACCGTTCTTCTGGCCAAGGAAAGCCTGAATGAGTAACCCGGCAGGGATAGGATACCGAACAATACTCCCTGCGGGTAGCAGCAACATATTCACTGCCAGACAAATACT
>JAUIIF010000619.1 GCA_030431945.1 Bacteroidia bacterium
AACAGCGGCTCCCGCAGGGCGACCGGCCAAGAGGCAGCCACCCTCAAAGAGTATTTAAGCCGGAGGGGTACAAAACGGCCAACGACTACCAAAAGTTGCTCTATCCTACTTTTTGGTAAGTTTCCCCCGCGCAGCCAGTTCCGCTTTGACAGCCTGCAGGTTTTCTTTATTTTTCTTCGCCCCCTGGTAAAGGCCGTACATGACGAGCAGGGGTAGAAAAATGTGCAGAAAACCAAAGCCCTTAGCCGCCACTCCGTAGATAAGAACGCCAATTAAAACACCCATCATTATGGCAGTCATGATTTCCCATTTCTTAAATTTCTGCTCCGCTGCCGTAAGCTCTTCCAGTGACATGGCTGCATAGTTCTTGTTGTCCATACCAGCGTGAATTTTACTTTTTGTTGAAATTTTTCCTCTCGAACCGGAATCACCTCCAGCCGTTGTGGTCGCTCGCAAAATAAGTCAAATACCTTAGCCTGAGTAATGGCGAGGCTTGCTTAAAGACAACGGTAGTCGCGCTCATTATTGAAAAATGATGCTGTGTTTAATCATTTGATCAGAAAGCATGACCGAAGGCGATTCCCAAACCAAGCGTACCGATTGTAGCACGAAAAATGAACCCTTCTCCGGGCTTTTGGTAGCGATAACCGACCGCAATATCCGGGAGTATCGTAGCACCGTCGTCACTACAAGAATCGAACAGACCGGAATCGTCATCGTTATCTTTGAAATTGCCCGAGAAGATGCCGCCACTTACCTCAAAATGGTTGTGCCCTTTTCCTGTTAGTATCGTTACCCCTGCCCGCCCGCCCGAGGCAGTCCGGCCATTGCAAAGTATTAAAGTCGGGATCAGCACATACCCCAAACCCGCCCTTCCATACAAGTGAATTTTCTGCGATGAAGTGCTCAAGAGCTTCCTTTCATAATTTACCGAAATGGCATTGATAATAAAGAAGGACGATGCCTCCACGTACAGGTTATTGTTGACAATTCCTGGTATACTGTCCGTCTGTGCACTGATCAGGTGACTACCCAAAAGAAGTAATATAAAAATCCTCAAAAGTTTCATCGTCCGTAAATTTCAAAGGTTATCGTTACACCTAGGTCAAAGTAGTCTGGGTATACAGCAACGGGTAATCCAATGGTCGGTCAGCATTCCTTTCCTGCGACCGTTGAATCTCCATTCCCCCCCTCCTCTCAGGATAATGGATTGCCCTCCCCTACCCTGACCGTCGGCAGGTCAACAATCTCCAGGGTAACCGAAGCCAGGGATACTTTACCCTCCGTTTTACGAATGGCAGCCCCGATGGCTTCGTGCAGAAGATTTTTGGTGTGTCGCCGCTTTTTGTAATCCACGATGTAGCGAAGATTGAATTCGGCCCAGTTATCCGTCATGGTAATGGCCAGGCTGGGGGCCACCCGGGCGTCTTCGATGTAGTACTTCTTGACGACCTGCTCCCATTGCGCAACGGATTCCGCTACGTAAGGTGAAAGGGTCTCGGAGGCAATCGCCACGACCAGGGATTTGGCCAGCTCCAGGTCGGAGCCGTACTTGATCGGCAGGTTGAACTCGTCCCAGACGAAGGGGAAGTCCTGAGAATAATTGTAAATCGGTCCCTTGAAGACAAAGGCATTACTGATTTTAACGATCCGCCCGCTGTAGTTGTCGCTGGAAACCCACTCGCCGATCTCCATCAGCGTCGTGTAAATACTATCGATGTCAATGACGTCTCCCTTGATGCCGTTCAGTTCAATCCGGTCGCCCGGCTGGTAGACTTTTACCAGAAATATGTAAAAGGACCCGGCAATGCTCAGGATCAGTTCCTGCAGCGTTATGGTTACGCCGGCCGTCAATAAGCCGATGGCCAGGGTAAAGTCCTGAATATTGCCCGTGAAGTAGGAAATGCTCAGCAGGATGACCATCAGGTACCCCAGTATTTCCACCCCTTTTTGGGCTTTGTACCGCACGCTGGCATCGGGCAGCTTTCGCTTGAGGAGCCGACGCAGAAAGGAGATTACCACGATAATGGCAATAATCCACAGCAGGTATTCCAGGATACTGCTGGTGACCGGATGCTCCGCCAGCCAGCCTTGCAAATAGTATAGTATTTCCATGTCAGGTACAAATTTCCGCGCCCTCCCCGGTCAGCAGGGTGTTCTAAATCAGCGTCCCCCCTGATCTGCATCATAGTATGGGGCATTCTTCTCCACTACTTTTAGTCTCCCACTAAATGGCTTACTTATGCGTCCCATCAATTCCATCCTCGTACCGGTCGACTTTTCCGAAATCTCCGCCAATGCCTTCCGCTACGCGCTGCGCCTGGCGGACAACCTGGATGCCAGTATCGACCTGCTTCACGTAGCCCCGACGGATGACGGCAGCCTCATGTCCATGACCCTCTCCGCCCAGCAGGTGGAAATTCGGGAAGAAAAGCTGGTAGACTTTTTCACAAAAGGAGTAACGGCGGTTGCCGGTAGTCTGGAACACGTTCCGGCGGTCCGCTCTTACGTAAAGAAAGGAAACATCCGGGCGACGCTGCAGCAGCACGTCCAGGCCGCGGCAACTGACCTCATCATTATGGGTACCCACCATGACCCGACTGACCTGGAGGAGCTCTTCGGCACCCACACGTCTCAGGTCGTCAGCAATTTGCCGTGCCCCGTCCTCGTCATTCCGGAAGGCTTCACTTTCCGGCCCCTGCAGTCCATCTGTTTTGCGACGGACCTGACGCATCTCGACGCTTTTCAGGCCGGCCACCTGCTGAGAAGGCTGCGCGTCTTCCAGCCACGGCTTGACTTTGTCCACGTGAGGACAGAAACTGCCGAAAAAACCAACTTCAACATGAACCTTTTGCGCGAGGTTTTCGACCGGCCGGGCAATGAACTCGACACACGTTTTCACACCCTGGAAAGCGCGAACGTGGCGGAAGAAATATTCGAATACGCCACCTCTGTTGCTGCTGACCTCGTCGTAATGCACCGCCCCCACCACAACTGGCTGAGCCGGTTGTTCGGGCGCAGCCATACCCGTGGAGCCGTCATGGAAGCCACCGTCCCGCTGCTGGTTTTGCCGCAGGAAA
>JAUIIF010000620.1 GCA_030431945.1 Bacteroidia bacterium
ACACGTTCAGAAGTTACACGATATATCTTTCTTAAAGACAAGATTAATATTGATCGAGATCTAAAAACTTCTGAGGAACAATCATATTTCCTCTTTGATTTAAACATTTCATCAGGATTGATCTCCTTTGTTGGAGATATAGAGGATGCAACTGATGATAGCTTTACTTCTGCAGAGCAAAGTGTAAAAGTTCTTAATGTTCTTTATCAGAACCTCTACTCCGAAAAATTTTTGGACCTCGAAATACATACTGGTTTTCCCCTTCCAAGTTTTCGTGTAAAAAAGGCCAAGGTTTACCCTTCCTTTATGTACCAGCATAATATTGGAACAAGCCTTTCTATTACAGCTGATGAAGCAACTAATGTTCCAAATGCACAGACCTATCTTAGGATTGACCAACGAATCGGTTTTCATACCATTTGGGATGGCAGTGCTCTGGTCCCCGAAAATTATACCGTTGGCGAAGAAACCGTCTTCGGCCGGGCCCTGGCCTTTCGGCTCAGGACCCTTTCCTCCGCTCAATTTCGGTTTGCCAGCGTAGAAAAGTATTACCGCGGGGAAGACAACCCGGTACTCGATGAGCTTTTCAGCGAAGGCTTCTCCCGCCGCGGAACCACTACGGTACGAAGCATTCCCCGGGGCTACTGGTCCGCCCTGGGGAATCTTGACCAGCTGCTAACTTCCTACGTTGGTAAGGAAGGGAGGGAAGAACTCATCATTCTTTACCAGATTGCGGCTGCTGAGGATGTTCCGCAAACCGACCTGGATAAGCTGAAAAAAAAGGATCTCGAGTTCCAGCAAGCCAACTGGAAAACCTTTCATGAAGGTACAGCCCGGCGAATTTACCGCCGCGCCAAACGGCAGAAAGACCGGGAAGATGCCGCTCTCGGCATCCGGCTGTTACAGATAAAACTTTGGCAAGCGGGATATTATACCGGTGCCATCGATGGCGCATGGGGGGAAGTCAGTCACCGGGGGTTAGCCGCCTTTTTGATGGATAAGGCCACCGAAAAACTGGAACAGTTTCCCAGCCGGAACCCCAACCGGTCACAACCTGCCGAAGTGCGCAAAACAAGATCTTTACTCACGGTCGTCAACCGGGAGAATCGTGTATATGCAGCTGATTTTACCGCTGTCCTCCAATTACTTAAAGCAGAAGATAAGCTTTCCGAAAATATTCTTCACCTCGACGCGGATGATAACGACCTGAAGACCCTGCCCCAACAGGCAGGTATCAAGACTACAGAATTTGATGAAAAAGTGCTTCGTGAAGAAGGACTGGGAGAATTATACCCCAATAACGTAGTTAAGCCCGAGCGCAGAGTTTCCTTCTTCCGGCGCCTGGGTGGGGTCATCGTCGGTGGCCTCAAGAAAGTAATCACCTGGCTGAAAAAAGGCGTGGAAAGCCTGCTGGGCCCCGTTTTCAGTTTCGTAAAATTGCTACTGCGGCCCATCCGCAATGCCGTTCACCGCTTTTTCCAGGGCTTCAAATACCTGGCCAACTTCGTATTCGGCCGGCCACTGTTCACCGAAACGGCGCCGGCCACCACAACCGCCCCTGCCCGGATATTTGCGACAAAATTCCAGTTGGATTTTGATGCCGTCAACTTCGCCCCTGCCGGTTATCAGCCGGAAGAACCAGCCGTACACGCTGCCCACATTCAACGCATGCAGACAGACATGGCCTACTTCATCGACGGCGTCATCTGGGTCATTAAAGCCATTGGTAAACTTACTAATCCCGGTGGCTGGGTCTGGCTGGGCTGGCAAATCGTCCGGGGCGTAAAAAAGGGGATTCCGGACCTCCTCCAGGCCTGAAGCGACGCAAATGTCAGCAGGCTTGTAGTAAAAGCGAAAGCCCGACGACTCCTTCCGGAGCTGACGGGCTTTCCCATTAATTACGTTATTCAGCGGGGCTGATCAGCAATAAGCAAAGCTTATTTGCCATCCACCTCTTCGAATTCCACATCCTGCACATCATCAGCAGCAGTATCGGTAGCACCGGTGCCTGCTCCTGCATCAGCCGCAGCACCGGCAGCGCCGGCCTCCTGCTGAGCCTGGTAGATGTCCTGGCTGGCAGCGTTCCAGGCCGCCGTCAATGCTTCGGTAGCCGTTTCCACTTTCGCCAGGTCTTCGTTTCCGTGGGCCTCTTTGAGGTCCGTCAGCGCCGTTTCAATGGCTGACTTCTTATCCGCCGGAATCTTATCGCCGTACTCTTTCACCTGCTTTTCCGTCTGGAAGACCAGCTGGTCAGCAGCGTTGAGTTTTTCGACCCGTTCCTTAGCCTGTGCATCAGCATCCGCGTTGGCCTCGGCTTCCGCCTTCATCCGTGCGATGTCTTCTTCGCTCAGGCCGGTACCCGCTTCAATTTTGATGCTCGTTTCCTTACCGGTGCCTTTATCCTTAGCGGAGACTTCCAGCAGGCCGTCAGCATTGAGGTTAAAGGTCACCTCAATCTGCGGTACGCCACGCGGTGCTGGTGGAATATCACCGAGAACGAAGCGGCCGATCGGACGGTTGTCCTTACTCATCGAGCGTTCGCCCTGGAGAACGTGAATTTCCACGCTTGGTTGGTTGTCAGCGGCCGTGGAGTAGACCTTGGACTTCTTGGAAGGAATCGTAGTGTTAGCTTCGATCACCTTGTCGAACATACCTCCCATCACCTCGATACCGAGGCTCAGTGGCGTTACGTCAAGCAGCAGAACGTCCTTAACGTCACCGCTGAGTACACCACCCTGGATGGCAGCACCAATGGCTACGACTTCGTCGGGGTTAACTCCTTTATTAGGTTTCTTACCGAAGAAATCCTCTACCGCCTGCTGAATGCGGGGGATACGGGTAGAGCCACCGACCAGAATTACTTCGTCAATGTCGGACTTATTCAGGCCGGCATCCTTCAGGGCCTCTTCACAGGGCTTCAGGGTACGCTGTACCAGGTCATCAGCGAGTTGTTCAAACTTCGCCCGGCTGATCTTAACGACCAGGTGCTTTGGCACCCCGTCTACCGCCGTAATGTAGGGCAGGTTAACTTCCGTTTCCGTGCTGGAAGAAAGTTCGATCTTCGCCTTCTCA
>JAUIIF010000621.1 GCA_030431945.1 Bacteroidia bacterium
TACGTAACTGACCTGCGGACAATCACTTCAGGCCGCGCCAACTCCAGCATGACTTTCAGCCACTACGCTGAAGCGCCGAAAGGTATCGCTGATGAAATCATCAAGGAATCCAAAGGCGAGTAATTGACCAATTCCTCCCGCTCCTTCCGGCTGCCGCCGGGGAGCGGGAGTTCTCACAAAAACCACGACTACCGGAAAGCCGGATCAGTCTTATTTTATTTGAAAATTCTAATCTGGCATGAATCAGAAAATTCGCATCAAACTGCGTTCTTACGATCATAACCTGGTGGACAAGTCCACTGAGAAGATCGTCAAGACCGTAAAGAACAGTGGGGCCATCGTAACCGGCCCGATTCCGCTGCCCACCGAAAGGGATATCTACACGGTCCTGCGGTCACCGCACGTGAATAAGAAATCTCGGGAGCAGTTTCAGTTGCGCACACACAAGCGCCTGATCGAAATCTACACCCCCAACCAGAAAACGGTGGACGCGCTATCCAAGCTCGAACTCCCCTCTGGCGTAGACATTCAGGTGAAGCTTACCTAAGGGTAGCTAACCGCAAACTTATTCCTTCTTTACTCCGCATGGGTAGGGCAGGAGCTATTATTTAACTGTTCCCTTTTCACGCTTAATTGACGTGGAATCGGAATGTTGGTTGCCCGCTTCCGCAGTACGGAATGGCAATTAATAAATTAAGACCAATGAACGGAATTATTGGTAAGAAGGTCGGGATGACTTCCATCTTCGACGAAGCAGGCCGCAACGTGGCTTGTACCGTTATCGAAGCCGGTCCTTGTGTAGTAACACAGGTGAAGACCCAGGATACGGATACTTACAACTCAGTACAGCTGGCTTACGGCGAGCGCAAGGAGAAGAACACCAGCAAACAAATGGTGGGACACTTTAAGGCAGCCGGAACCACCCCCAAACGCGAAGTAATCGAGTTCCGCGATATGAACACCGATAAGACGCTGGGTGATACCATTACCGTCGAGGAAGTTTTCGTCGAAGGCGACACCGTCGTAGCCGTCGGTACTTCCAAGGGTAAAGGTTTCCAGGGTGTAGTTAAGCGTCACAACTTTAAGGGTGTGAACGATGCTACCCACGGTCAGCACAACCGCCAACGGGCCCCTGGTTCGATCGGTGCGGCTTCCTACCCCGCAAAAGTCTTCAAGGGCATGCGTATGGGTGGCCGTGACGGTGGCGGCCGGGTGAGCATCTCCGGACTGAAAGTCCTCAAGATGTTCCCTGAGCGCAACCTCATCCTGGTTAAAGGTGCCGTTCCCGGCCCCAAAGGTGGAACCGTAATCCTGCACAAATAATTAAGTCAGCCGATCCCGCTCCCGCATAGTTCGGGATGGATTGTAAAACGATAGAAATGAAACTCCAAGTTCAAAGCGCACAGGGTACGAATGCCGGCCGTGAGGTGGAGCTGCCCGAAAACATTTTCGGTGTAGAGCCTAACGAGCACGCTGTTTACCTGGCGGTAAAGTCTTACCTCGCTGCACAGCGTCAGGGTACGCACAAAGCTAAGGAGCGTGGCGAAGTAGCCGGTTCCACGAAGAAACTGCACAAGCAGAAAGGTACTGGTGGCAGCCGTAAAGGTGACATCAAGAGCCCGATCTTCCGCAGTGGTGGCCGGATCTTCGGCCCCCGCCCCCGCACTTACAGCGTTAAGCTGAACAAGAAAGTCCGCCTGGCCGCTCGTGCCAGTGCTTTCTCCGCTAAAGCCAGCGCAGGTGCCATCATGGTGGTAGAAGATCTCAAGTTCGATGCCCCCAAGACCAAAGATTTTATCGCGGTCCTCAACGCACTCGGTGCCAACGAAGGCAAAGTGCTGCTGATCACGGCAGATAACGACCAGCACGTACACCGTAGCGGTCGTAACCTGCCCAACAGCGCTGTCCTCAGTGCCGGTCAGGTAAGTACCTACGACGTAATGCGCGCCAACACGGTGATCGTTGCCGAAGGTGCCATCGCAAAACTTCAAGAGCAATTCGCTTAATTCTTCAGCTTTCGGTTTGCACGCAAACCGGACTAAACACCAATCAAAATGGCTAAGACTATTCTTATCAAGCCGGTAGTGTCCGAGAAGGCTGAGTTGCTTTCTGAAAATCAGGCGCACTACACTTTCGTAGTTGCAAAGACTGCCAATAAAATTGAAATCCGGAACGCAGTGGAAGCTCGTTACGGCGTATCGGTAGATCGGGTGAACACCATGATCATGCCGGGCAAGACCAAGAACAGATCGACCAAGTCCGGTCTTCTCCGCGGTCGGGTATCCTCCTTTAAGAAGGCAGTGGTAACCCTGGCTGAAGGCGAAACGATCGAACTGTACAACGAATTATAGTTCTGAAGGACTGGCTGTCGGGCAGTTACTGTAGCGATAGCCATTCCGGAGAGCTGTTATACTTTTAAATCTACCAGTGGGTGGGGAGCCGGTAGCCGTCGTCGATTGCGGCCGTCGCTTTTGCTCCGAGATTCACTGGGCTAATTTGTGCAATAATGCCAATCAAGAAGTTTAAGCCGGTATCTCCCGGTTCCCGCTTCCACGTCGGAAATAAATTCGATGAGCTGACCGGGGATAAGCCGGAGAAAAGCCTGCTGGCCCCCCTCAAGAAAAGTGGTGGCCGTAACCGTACGGGTAAAATGACCGTACGCCAGCGTGGTGGTGGCCACAAGCGCCGCTACCGTGTCATCGATTTCCGTCGCGACCACGACGGTGTTGCCGCTACGGTAAAAACGATCGAATACGATCCGAACCGTACTGCCTTCATCGCCTTGCTGGAATATGCTGATGGTAAGAAGACTTACATCATTGCCCCTCAGGGCCTGAAAGTCGGTGATGAGCTGATGTCCGGAGCCAACGCGCTGCCAAACGTAGGTAACACTATGTTCCTGGGAGACGTACCACTCGGTTCTTCAATTCACGCCATCGAACTCCAGCCCGGAAAAGGCGCTGCTCTTGCCCGCTCTGCCGGCACGAATGGCACCCTGATGGGTAAGGAAGGTCGTTTCGTTTCCGTTAAGCTTCCCTCTGGTGAAGTTCGCCGGATCCTTAAGACCTGCC
>JAUIIF010000622.1 GCA_030431945.1 Bacteroidia bacterium
GGCGGACGTTATTTCTCTGTTCAGTGACGCCTATACGGACGTAACGGTGGATACCTGGCGCACGGACTGGTCTGCGGCCACGTTTGAAGATGTTGCCATCGCCGGTAACGCGACCAAGAAGTACAGTGAGCTGGACTTCGTAGGCATCGAAACCGTAGCGAATACAGTAGACGCTACGGGCATGACCAACTTCCGGATGGATGTTTGGTCGGCAGACTTCACCTTCTTTGCCGTTAAACTGGTAGACTTTGGAGCGGACGGTGCCTTTGGCGGCGGCGATGATGTCGAACACCAGATTGACATCTCCATGCCCGCCCAGGCACAGTGGGTAAGTCTTGACCTTCCTCTGAGCGACTTTACCGGACTGACCACGCAAGCGAATATTGCCCAGTACATCCTGGTGGGGCAACCCACCGGGGCGACGACCGTTTTTGTCGATAACGTCTACTTCTATAACAGCGGCGGCGGCGGTAACCTGACGGCCCCCGACGTAGCGGCGCCAACGCCAACGCTTCCGGCGGCTAACGTGATCTCCCTGTTCAGCGACGCTTATACCGACGTAACGGTGGATACCTGGCGCACCGACTGGTCTGCAGCGACCCTTGCTGACATCATGGTGGCAGGAAACGCCACGAAGGAATATTCAGACCTGGATTTCGTCGGGATAGAAACCGTAACCAACCAGATAGACGCCAGTGGCATGACCCATTTCCACCTGGACGTTTGGTCGGCAGATTTCACCTTCTTCGCGATCAAACTCGTGGACTTTGGTGCCGACGGTGCTTTTGGCGGCGGCGACGATGTAGAACATCAGATCGACTTCCCCATGCCCGCCCAGCAGCAATGGATCAGTTACGACATCCCGCTGAGTGACTTTACCGGGCTTACGACCACGAGTAATATGGCTCAGTACATCCTGGTCGGTCAGCCTACGGGAAGCAATAAGGTATTTGTCGACAATGTCTACTTCCACAACTAACGAATACCTGCCTTAAACCATGAATTCCTCCATTCAACCTAATACAAGCATGAAACTATCCAATGATTTTAATGCTGCGGCGCTTTTCGTCGTTTCACTGGTGCTCGTCGCCCTTGGAGCTACGAGTTGTGAAGCAGACCAGACCCAGCAAGTCGAAGAGCGCAGCTGGCAACTCGTATGGAGTGACGACTTTGACGGAGCGGCCGGACAGGCTGTTGACCCCACCAAGTGGACTTACGACATCGGCACCGGGGACAACGGCTGGGGCAACCAGGAATTCCAGTACTACACTAACGATCCGAAAAACGTATCCCTGGACGGAAATGGCAACCTGCTGATTACGGCGCGCCGGGAAACCTTTGCGGGTGCCCCCTTCACTTCGGCACGAATTAAGACCCAGGGGTTGTTTGAGCAGGCCTACGGCCGGTTTGAGGCGCGGATGAAAACGCCCTACGGCCCGGGCATATGGCCGGCCTTCTGGCTGCTCGGCAGCAACATCGACGAGGTGAACTGGCCGCAGTGTGGCGAGATCGACGTCATGGAACTACGCGGCCAGGAGCCGAATAAGATTGCCGGGAGTGTACACGGCCCCGGTTACTCCGGAGGCGGTGCCGTTTCGACCAGTTACGCCCTGGACAACGCTCGCTTTGACAGTGAATACCACGTTTTCGCCATTGAGTGGGGCGAGGATTTCATTGACTACTTCGTTGACGATTTCCTCTTCCAGCGCATCACCCCGGAAGATGTTCCGGGAGAGTGGGTTTACGATCAGCCCTTCTTCATGATCCTGAACCTGGCCGTAGGCGGAAACTACGTAGGGTTCCCCACGAGCCAGACGCCCTTCCCCCAGGCCATCACGGTGGACTACGTAAGAGTGTACCAGCAACAACAAAATTAACTCCGGAGCAGAGAGGACAGCCACTGTACAATGCCGGTGGCCGTCCTCTTTGCCACCGCGGGTTTTTTGGAAGGAATTAACGTCAAAGAGCAAAATCACCAAGGCCGGCGCAGCGCAACGGGGCTGCACGGACTGCCTGAATCCTTACCCCTGCACCTGCGCACCGCCGCCCACCGCAAGCGGGTAATCAATTGATTTGTAAGTTCGGGGCCGATCATGGTAAAAAAAGAAATACAGAAAGAACTCATGCCAGCAATCCAACGGGTACAACTTCACGGGGAACAATTTTTCAAGCTGACGGACAGTGACGAAATGCGCCCCTTCTTCATGAGTATCGTCAGTAACACCAACCACTGGATGTTCATCTCCAGTAACGGTGGATTAACGGCCGGGCGAAAAAATGCTGAGTACGCCCTTTTCCCGTACTACACTGACGACAAAATCACGGAGTCCGCCGAAATTACGGGGAGCAAAACGATTTTCCGGGTAACGCAAGGAAGTGAAACCGTCATCTGGGAGCCCTTTTCCATCCGCTTTGCGGGTCGTTTTCAGGTAAGTCGTAACCTGTATAAAAGTGTCTACGGCAATAAGATCATTTTTGAGGAAATCAATCATGATCTGAACCTGAGCTTCCGGTACGAATGGTGTTCGAGCAATGCCTACGGCTTCGTGCGCTATGCCACCGTGGCTAACCTGGCGGCGACACCCGTTTCCCTCGTCTTACTTGACGGACTTCAGAACATTGTTCCTTTCGGGGTGGGCAGTGAGTTGCAAAACCGGTCCAGCAACCTCGTCGACGCCTACAAGCGCAGTGAACTGCACGCCGCAAGCGGGCTGGGGATATTTGCCCTGAGTGCCATCATTGTCGACAAAGCGGAACCAAGTGAGGCGCTGAAGGCTAACGTTGTCTGGTCGCTCGGCCTCGAAAACCCCAAGCGACTGCTTTCCTCCCTGCAGTTGGCGGATTTCCGCAATGGCCATGCCCTTGGGGAGGAAACGGACATCAAAGGCGAAAAAGGAGCCTACTTCCTCAGCCAGGAAATTACGCTCCCGGCCAACGGCGAGAAAGGCTGGACGATCGTCGCTAACGTAAACCAGGACCACGCGGCAGTCGCCCGGCTGATCCACGACCTCCAGTCCGACTCGGGCCTGGCGGAAGCCCTGGCTGCAGATATTGAGACGGGAACCCAGAAA
>JAUIIF010000623.1 GCA_030431945.1 Bacteroidia bacterium
GCCTAGAAGTCACTTATATCAACTGGTAACTTGACGCCAGTTGTTCTTTCAGGATCGGCTTCAGGGCTTCGGCCGCGTCGAGGATCAGCTGCTCGTTCGACGGGAAGGGCACCGGTTGGTTCCCGATCCTGCGGCGCGAGGAAGAGGACAGCGCCCGGCGATCGCCACGGAAAGTGCTGGCGTAATTCTCGAAGAGGGTCTCTGCCGTCAGTTGGTCTTCGTCAACTATTCTGCCCTGCCGCAGGTCGTACAACTGGTAGCTGCCGGTGACGGCAGCAGATTTTGTTTGGTAGGTTTCAAAAACATCCGCCCGGACCACCACCAATTTCGGCCGTCTGATGTCATTGCCCAGGGAGTCCTTGGCTACATTACCGTTGGCATCGAGGACGTACTCCTGCCCGTCCGTGATCTCCTTTTCGTCAATATACTGCCGTTCGGAGGACCGTTCCGGACTGACCTGAATATCGTTGATGATGATGCGGGCGACGTAGTCGTAGTCGCGCCCGGACCGGCGCTGGGCATCAAAAACCCGCCAACGGTCATCCATGTCCACCGTGCTCGTCTGCAGCAATATTTCGTTGAACCCACGGGGCAGAAAAGCACCGCTTTCGTTGCGCATTTCCAGCGTGATGTACAGGCGGCCCAGGTCTTCCGCTTCCAGCAACAGCGCTGCCACGTCGCGGTAATTGCGCTGGTAGCGGTCAATGGACTCAAAGGCGGCATAAGCCCCGCGTGCGGCTTCCTTATTTCCGGACCGCCCCTGCGCCAGCAGGCGTGTTCCTTCTGCGTAGAGCTGTTCTGCTGCCTTGCCCGCAGCTTCGTTCAGGCGGGCGCTGACGTCGACAAATTGGAAGTCGGCTTGTTTTCCTTTGCGGTCTACGAGTGGCAGCAGGGGCCGGATTTTGTCCTGCCGCCGCTGGATGTCTCCGTACAGGCTGTGCACCCGGGTCCAGAGGATGGTACCGCTGTTCTTCATTCTCTGGGCCCGGTCAAGGTCGAAAGCGTTTGCTTTCCTGAAGGCCGTTTCCAGGGCGGCGACATCCTTGGGGTTCTTTCTGGATTTCCCCACCAGTTTGTCCAGTGCCCGGTCGATACCGGCGTCATAGTTTCCGGATTCCGTCAGCTCGGTGACGCTCGGGCTACACGCCGCCACGAAAATCAGCAGCAGACCAAAAATTAAAGCATGGCGGTTTTTCATCATCAGTGTTTTCCTCAGGTAAACTTAGAGAAAAGTAGGCAAATAAACGTAAGCCGGCGATGCAAAGGAGGTCTTAGCTCACGCGCTGGAGCAGCCCTTCCGCCAGGTCTTTCAGGATCGCCTTCGTGGCCGCATCGCCGCCGGCGGCGTCGAGGTGAGCGTAGGCTTCTTCCTGGAATTCGTCGCGCAGCTGCGCGACCGCTTCGGGAATGCCGACGGATTGCATTATTTCCGTTACCCGGATCACTTTCTCCGCCGGGTCTTCCGGGCTTGCGGCAAACCACTGGTTGAGTTCCTCCCGGCCTTCCAGCCCCAGCAGTTCGATGGCCTTCAGGAACAGGAACGTCTTTTTATTCCGGATGATGTCATTCCCCTGCAACTTACCGGTATCCGAACTTGCGCCGAACGTATCCAGCAGATCGTCCTGCAGCTGGAAGGCGAGTCCCGTGAGCCGGCCAAAGGCATAGAGGTGATCGGCGTCTTCCTGGCTGGCACCGGCGGCCAGGGCGCCCAGCTCCAGGGCACCGCCCAGCAGGACGGCGGTTTTCAGTTCGATCATCTTCAGGTACTCTGCGATGGTCACGTCCATTCTTCGCTCGAAGTCAACGTCGTACTGTTGCCCTTCGCAAACTCCCGTAGCAACCCGGTTAAAGGTGTGCAACAGGGCGGGGAGTGCCGCCGGGTCAGGGCAATTGCACAGGTGCTGGTACGCCTGGATCAACATCAGGTCTCCGCTCAGGATGCCCGTATTGACGTCCCATTTTTCGTGCACGGTGGCTTGCCCGCGGCGCAGCGGGCTTTCGTCCATGATGTCATCGTGCAACAAGGTGAAGTTGTGGAAAACCTCCACGGCCAGTGCGACCGGCATACCCAGACGGTGGTCTTCGTCATCCCCGAAGGCACGGGCGGCCAGCAGGGCCACGACCGGCCGGATCCGCTTACCGCCCAGGTCCAGTATGTAATCAATGGGTGCGTACAGACCGCGGGGCTCCCGGTCAGAAAAAGTAGCCCGTAGTGCCTCCATAAAGTGAGCACGGACTTTAGCAATAATTTGTGGGCTGGTTGACATAGGGCAAAAGTACAAACCCCGCCTCATCTGATCCGCAAGTGCCTGGCACTACTGTTCCTGATCCGACCAACTAAAAAATAGAAGACTTTTTCTCCGGATCGCTTGCAAATGTTCGCCGCATCAACGTACCTTTGCGTCGCTTTTGAAGAAAAGCATGCTGATCCTTTAGCTCAGTTGGTTAGAGCATCTCACTTTTAATGAGAGGGTCCTGGGTTCGAGCCCCAGAGGGATCACCCGTAAAAAAGCCTTCTCCGCCCTGCGGAGAGGGCTTTTTTCGTTATTACCAAATCTTTTTTGTCACCGGCAATTGTTCCTGACGGCGGTCAAGCCGTCCAAGCCCCGCAGCGTACCCTTTGCCCCCCACCCCCAAAACAAAAAGCCCCCTTCACCACAGGGCGAAGGAGGCTTTTCGAGCAAGGATAAACCGTAACTTACTTACGGATACCCAGCTTAGCGATCAGGGCACGGTAGCCTTCCAGATCTTTCTTTTGCAGGTAAGCGAGGTGACGACGACGCTGGCCTACCAGGCTCAGCAGGGCCTTACGGCTGCTGTGGTCTTTGCGGTGGCGCTGCAGGTGGTCACTCAGTTCTTTGATGCGGAACGTGAAGAGCGCAATCTGGCCCTCGGTAGAACCGGTGTTGGTGGCGGAGCCACCGTATTCGGCGAAGATTTCTTCTTTCTTCTCCTTTGGCATGTATACTGGCATAATGAAAAAGCCTTTGGGGATCACTTGGATCGGGTAAAGCAAAATTTGCGGCGGCAAAGGTACGCTTATTAGCTTACCTGCGCAAGTACC
>JAUIIF010000624.1 GCA_030431945.1 Bacteroidia bacterium
AAAACCGGTTTTCGGCGGACGAGTCAGGCCACTTCGTGTCCGCCTCGGCCGACGAACGCTCGCTTCTTGCGATTGCCCTGACAGGCACGTTACCTAAACCGCGCGCTCGTCCTTAACCCCGCACCTGCGGCCGCGCCCCCTACGGACAGCAGCCCCGGCAGATTTTCGGGGCAGCCGTCAGCCCGGGAGCACCATTTCCTAAAAGTGCCGCAAAAAAAACCAGGAAGACATTACCTTCGCCGGCATGCAGAACATCGTCGTCATCGGCGCCGGCAACCTGGCCTGGCATTTAGTCGTAGTGCTTCAGGACCTGGGCAAAAATGTCGTGCTGGTCAGCCGCCAACCGGACACGGTTGCGGACTGGCCCGTCCCGGTACAACAACTCGCAGAAGTTGCTTTTACCCCCGATCTTATTTTCCTGGCGGTCCCGGATGACGCCATCGAGTTGGTTTCCACCAATCTTTCGTACTCCTTTCCTGACCGTATCCCCATCGTCCACACCAGTGGAGCGACGCCAATTTCCCGGATCGACCCGTACTTCAAACAGTCCGGCGCGCTCTGGCCCATCCGGAGTTTGCGGCAGGGGGAGCCGGTGGGTGACTGGCGGGACCTGCCGCTGGTCTACCACGCCAACAATACGGCGCTGGCGCAGGTGCTGGCCGGGTTGTGCGGTGAGCTGAGTGACCTGACCTACGCGCTGGACGATGAGCAACGCGCACGCCTGCACCTGGCGGCCGTATTCAGCAATAATTTTGTCACCTGGTTGTACCAGATCAGCCACGAACTGTGCGCGGAACAACAAATTCCCTTTGAGACCTTACTGCCGATTATCCGGAATACGGCTATGAAACAAGATGGTACGGCGCCACGACTGACGCAAACCGGCGCGGCGGCCCGTGGCGATACGGCCACCATTGCCCACCACCTCGCCCTGCTGGAGGAGCACCCCGAGTACGCCCGCCTGTACCACTTCATGAGTAATCTGATCCGCGAAGGAATCGGTAAATAAACCATGTTTACGTGGCGGCTGTTTCCCAGGACAACTTTCGCAAAATGCGTCTCCTTTACCTCGTTATCCTGCTTCCCTTCACCCTTTCCAGCCAAACTGAAAGCTGGACGGGATTATCCTTTGAGCATGAAGTAAGCGAGCAGTGGGCCTACGTAATCGAAACGGAGCACCGGCGCTCCCTCAGGGCTGCCCCCGAAGAAATTTTTCTTTTGCTACTCGGTGGTAACCGGCGTCTGGCTAAAAACAGTAGTGTCACCTTTGGGACCCGCCTGACGCCGGCAGCCAACGGGGATGCAGCAACGCTGCGCCTTTTTTCAGACCTGAACCACAAATTTCCGCTAGCCGGGAGCCCCTTTACGCTCGAAACGCGCCTGCGGTACCAACAGGATCGCCCCCTGGGGGCAGCTGGTAGTTTGAGGCGGGTCTCCGTGCGCCCACGAATTGGTCTGATGGCGGAATTAACCGACCGCTTTGGTCTGGTGGGAGAGTTTGAAGGACGTTTCCGTTTCGACAGCCGAAATGAATGGGCCCGGGTCCGTTATACGATTGGTCTTGAATACGAATGGAACGAGCGTACTATGCTGGAGATTTTCTGGCGCCAGGAAGATCGCATAAATCAGTCAACACCAAGATCCACCACCATCTTAGGGCTTTATGCGAACTACACCCTACCCGATACGCGCAAGCGAAACTGGAAATACCGGCATCCCTTCGGCCGGTCGGTTACGTGGTAGGCCTTAAGACAATAAGTAAACCTTAACGGTATGAATACATCCATCCACGCATTCCTGCCGTTCATTTGTGCGTAAATACAATTATCAATATGCGCACCTTCTATACTCCGGCTTCCCTGTTGCTTGTTTTTGCCTTGCTGTTTGCGGCTCCAGCTCAGGCTCAGTTCGGAAAATTGCTCAAGCAGGCTTCGGACAAAGCCGACGCCGTATTAAGCGGTAAGAATCCGCTCTCCGAAGAAGAGATTGGCAAAGGACTGAAAGAAGCCCTGAATCAGGGCGTGGATAAAGCCGTTACCTCACTTTCCGCAGTAGATGGTTACTACGCCAGCCCCTATAAAATCCTCCTTCCGGAGGAGGCCCAGCAGGTGATTAATAAAGTAAGCGGCCTACCGGGCTTCGGCAACATTGAACAAGACCTCACCGAGCGCATTAACCGCGCAGCGGAACTGGCCGCGACCAAGGCCGGCCCCATATTTGTGGAATCCATTAAGGGCCTGACCATCAAGGATGCAATGAACCTGCTGTTGGGGGAGCAGGATGCTGCAACCCGGTACCTCGAAAGTAGCACTTCCGGCCCCCTGGCTGCTGAATTCCAGCCCATCATCCGGGCCAGTCTGGATGAGGTAAATGCCAATGAATACTGGAACAAAGCCGTGACGGCTTACAATAAACTGCCGTTTGTCAAAAAAACTAATCCGGAACTGGACGCCTACGTCACCGAACGTGCCCTCGGAGGATTATTTGGTTTAGTTGAGGTAAAAGAAACAGAATTACGCCAAAACCCGGCTTTGCGAAATACTGAACTGCTGAAAAGGGTCTTTGCCCGGCAAGACTAAGCCCCTGAAGGAGAGATGGATAGAGAGATAGCCAAGACTTAACATTGAGTTAACATTGGCTATCAGAAAGAGATAGACCTTTGCGCCGAATTTAAGGTGCACGTCCTAGTGGGCACCGGGTTTAATCAACTAACCAAATTTCTCTTACATGAGGCTTTTTACTCAATTTTTCACTGTAATGCTACTGGTGGTTGCTACGTCTTTGGCCGTAGTTGCTCAGGGTGTTACCACTGCTTCCGTTTTCGGTAAACTGAAGGACGTCTCTACTGGTGAGCCCCTCATCGGTGCGACGGTTCAGGCTGTCCACACCCCTTCCGGTACTGCTTACGGTAACGTAACGGACCTGGATGGTTTCTTTCGTCTGCCGGGTATGCGCGTTGGCGGCCCTTACATTATCACGGCCACTTACGTAGGCTACGAAACGGTTATCCAAGACGGTATCTACCTTCAGCTTGGTCAGGCATTCCAGTTCAACCC
>JAUIIF010000625.1 GCA_030431945.1 Bacteroidia bacterium
GCCGTAATCTTTCCCCATCATTTCCCATACGGTGATGAACAGGGCGGCGATGGTGGGGCCGATGACAAAACCACTCAGGCCAAAATAGGTGATCCCGCCCAGGGTGGAAATCAGCACCAGGTAGTCGGGCATGCCGGTATCGCGGCCTACCAGAAGGGGGCGCAGCAGGTTATCGACCAGGCCGATGATGAGGCTTCCGACCACCAGAATGATGATACCGCCCACCACATCGCCCTGGGCGAATAAAACAATGGCGGTGGGGAACCAGACAATGGCACTGCCGCCTACCGGCAGCAGGGCCAGCAGGGTCATGGCCACGCCCCACAGCAGGGCGGCGGGAATGCCCAGGACCGCAAATAATAAGCCGCCGATGGATCCCTGCACCAACGCAACGACCACGGTACCCTTCAGGGTGGCTTTACTTACTTCGGCGAACCGGTTGAAGAGGGCACGTTCCCGGACGTTGCCCATCGGGATCGTATTGGTGATCCGGGTAACCAGGAGTTTGCCGTCTTTGAGGAAAAAATACAAGAGGTAAAGCATCAGGGTAAACTGCACGAAGACGTTAATCAGGTTACTGCCAAAGCTCAGGGCCTGCGTGCCGACAAACTGGCTGATCTCACCCACTGCAGTCGACATTTTTTCCCGGACCATGTTCGGGCTGATGCCATTATCTCCCAGGAAATCAAAGAAATCCGGGAGCAGACGTTGTACATAGTCTACCACAAAACTGGGGTCTACTTCTCCGGCCTGGACGGATTGATACAGGCCAATGGCCTGGTTGACCAGCGCAATGCTGAGGAGTACAAAGGGAATGATGACGAAGAAGAAAATGAGGAGCGAAGTAATCCCGGCAGCCAGTCCCTTGCGGTGATTACCCACCCTTTTCCTGATTCCGGCGTACAGGCCGTAAAAAATCATGGTCAGGATTATGGCCCACAGAACGGTCGTCAGAAAGGGGCCGATGAGCCCCATGAACCCAATCGTCGTTACGGCAACCAGGATGAAAAAAAGGTTTCTGCGAACGCTTTGTTGGGCCTTCCGGTTTGATTCTAGCACAGTGTAATGGGTGTATGATGGGTAGTAAGATAGGCAGACCGGTAATTTTCAGGGAACGAAGGAGGCCGAACGCAGGTTGCCAGCGGTAGCGGGGATCACGGTGGACCTGCTGAATTCGACCTCCTCCGGCCCGATTACTTGCCTGGTAAGCGCACGGCTTTGATCATGTGACCATCCGGGCTTTCTTTGTCGTAAAGAATTATTGCATCCTGCTCGATCAGAATATTGACCAGGGAGTAAGTAGTACCAATGGCGTAGCCTTTGTTCGCCAGAAACTGGGTGACAAACCATTTGAGGCCAACGTAGTCCGTGTAGTTAAGACTGAGCGCTTCCTCCAACTCCGTGATGATTTCTTCCTCCGTGATTACCATATAGCCAGGCGCGGCCGTTTTATGGTAGGTTTTCACCTTGTGCTCGAGTTTGATTTTCCCGAGAACTTTCGGGCCGGTCAGCTTCACCCGGTTATCATAATCCGAATGCGTTTCGTCCTGTTCCCGCGGAACATCGGTAGGAGCGCGGCTACCGGACATGACTTCCTGCGCTTTCTGTTCCGCTGCGACTTCCTCTTCTTCCCGGACGACCTCGATGGCCGCTTTATGAATGGCCTGCTTCTCTTTCAGGCTGAGGACGATCTCATCAATGTGCTTTTCTGCTTCCGTGATGATGCGCGTAAGGTCAGCAGCCAGGTCTTTGCCCTTCTTTAGCTCACTGTGAAAAAAGGTGGCCTGGTGGGCTACTTTATTACGGATTTTGGACATGTCCTTCCAGAGTTTCTCGAAGTTTTTGTCCCGGAAGAAAGTCTTAAAGTATTTGGTATAATTTCCCTGCAGGTTTCCCTTCAGCTCCTTGAGGTCTTCGATGCTTTCCACCTGATCAAGCATTTCCAGGACGCGCTCAGGGTCATTAAAGCCGGTAGACTGCTTATAAATCAGCAGGCCGAGATCGTCAAAATCCGCAAACTCAATATCGCTGTTGATGAAATAGCTGAATTGATTGGAGCGGTTGCGCTGCCGGTTCTTAACTTTCTCAATCATTTTCGGCGTCGCCGTTACCTCCCACCAGTTCATGCCCACCCGCTGAAAAAAGAACTTGATCAGGTAGCGCCGCAGTAAGTTCTCTACGGAGTTGATCTTGGGGTACA
The DNA here is from genome assembly GCA_030431945.1 of Bacteroidia bacterium. GTDB lineage: Bacteria > Bacteroidota > Bacteroidia > Chitinophagales > Saprospiraceae > Neolewinella. Next base: position 2,201 of record JAUIIF010000625.1, read on the forward strand.
GTTGGTTGGCGATTTCGGCAGAAATATCATCCTTCAGTATGCGGATGTGCGCAAATTTCAAATTCTCCCGAAGATGTTTGAGCAGCCGCTGGCGGTAGGGCTCCAGGGTTTCAAAATACTGACTTTCAATGCGTAAAACAAAAGCGGCTTCAACTAAATCGGTTAAAATCTTACTGGTGTCGACGGGTAAAACGGCGAGAATCATTCCATCTTCTCCCTTAATGTAAGGCTGCCCGTTTTTGTCTTGCGTAATGATTGGCGATTTACCGTTCCAGACCTCTTTGCTGTAACTGAGGGCGTGAATAAATGCTTCCTGATTATTGATGTCTGCCGGGTCGATGCACAGCAGCTCAAAGGTGAAATTTCCAGACATGATAGACGTTGATTGACCATTGTAAATGGATTGTTATTAATCGGCAAGATAATCAAAAAATGTCCGCTAGGCCGGGAGGCAGAGCCGTAGCCGCCTGGTAGATCGCGGGCTGACCCGCCGGCCGGTCGGGGAGTAACCCTCCGCAGCAGCTGCCCCGACGTAGCTGGGGCGCAGGGCCGGTGGCCGGCGCGGAAAAAAAGAATCAGGCTGGTAAGCACCCGTGGTCGTTCGGCTCTGGTAGTAGCGACTGAAGATAGTGACCATAACCCGGGCGGTCCGGCGCTGGCTTGCGGCGGGGGGACTTACTTCACGGCCCGGTTCAGCAGGTAATTGGTGGGGCCGGCACCCAGTCTTTTCCCCTGGTAGTACACTACGATCATAGCGTCCGTAAATCCGGCATTTCGTATCCGCTCGCGGGCCACTTTGGTGTCGATGGCATTTGCCAGTCCCCGCACCTGGTACTTATTCCAGCCTCCTTCCTGA
>JAUIIF010000626.1 GCA_030431945.1 Bacteroidia bacterium
TTACCCCCAGATTTAGGAATTTTGGAAATGGGTTGTTAGGATTACATTTCCACATCGGTAATGATGACGAGCATTTCCTGCTGCTGTTCAGGAGGCAGTTGATCGAATTCTGCGGGGCTCGAAATAAGGTTTAAAGCGATGAGAAGCGCGTAGATTGCTAATGCCATGATATGTGTGTTAAAAGGATAATTAACTTGAATGCACCACAAAGTTTGTCCTTTTGACCTGGAAATGGTTGGACAGTTTTTAAATCGTTCTTCCCCCCAGTTTTGGCCATTTTTTGGAAAAAGCCACAATATGGCTAGCAGGCATAAGCCCATGACTCTTGTTTTGGCAATAAAATCTTACCCCGGAGCGCTTAAATTTTCGGCTCTACTTTTGCCCTAACCCAACCTGTTTGCCGGAGTACCTTTGTTGCCTCTCTCCTGATAATGTTTTCACGGCACATAGATTTCCTATTCTTTTACCCCATGAAAGAGCTCAAAGAGTTAGTCGCTGTCGTCACTCGTAATAAGACTAAAGCAATTTCTATCATTGGAAATGGGCAAAACAGCACTGCTAAACTGCAGGTGTTTTATGACCTGATCGCCAGCGGCGAGGTCTCTTCCGATGAGGAAGCTTTTCAGAAACTTTATCCGGGGAAAAAGAGTAAAAACTCTTTCTACAAGCTTAAGCATAAACTGAAAAAACGGCTCTACAACACCGCCATTCTGGTGGATGCAAAAAAAAGTAAATTCAGTTCGCGTAAGGAGGCTTTTCTGGAGTGCCAGTTCCTCCTCGCCGTAGCCAATAAGCTGAATGCCCTGAATGCCCGCATTAACATGCTGGAGGTTTGTGAGAAAGTATTAAAAATAGGGGCTCAGTACGATTTTACGGCGGAGAGAATCATGGCCGCCAAGCAGATGATCAATGTGCTCATCGTACTGGGCGACGAAAAGCGGGTGACGGAGTTGATGGACCTGGTGGACGACCTCTCCGAACTGCAGGAAAAAGAAAACCTGGCGCATACCTGCTGGGGTAGAATCCAGATCCTTTACGTTAAGGACCGGTCCCTGAAAACAGAGGTCCATGATTTAATTAAGTCCTTCTTGCAAAAGCTGAACGCCAGAAAAACTAAGCTTTCTTCCTCCGAGCTTACCTTTCACGTCAGCTGGCTCGAAATGGCTGCTCATTTGACGAATAATGATTATCCCAAAGCATTGAAAGCTGCGGAAAGGGGGTTGCAGCGCGTGTTAATAGAAAAGGAAAAGCACAATAAATCATCGCTATATTCCTTCCGGATCAGTATTGTCGCCTGTTGTATCCCCCTGAAAAAATTTGCCCGCGGACAAGAAGTGCTGCAGGCTTTGGAAGCCGATATTACCGAAGGCCATTTCAATTGGTTCAAGACCAAGGAAATGTTCTTTATTCTGCTTTTACACACCAGGCAGTACGCAGAGGCGGCGGCCCTCCATCAGAAAATGACGGCCCATAAGTCTTACAAAAAGCAACCCGGTTATCTAAGGGAAATCTGGATGATCTACGGCGCCTACCTGCGTATCCTGGCCAATGCCGGTAGAATCCCGCTCACGGGTAAGCAAAAATCGTCACCTTTTCGGATTCGGCGCTACCTCAATGATTTACCTACGTATTCAAAGGATAAGCGCGGACAAAACGTTCCCATTCTGGTCTCCCACATCTTACTGCAGTTACAACAGGGGAAGCTGGACGCGGTAGATGACCGCCTCGAGGCACTCGATAAATACCGGGGGCGCTATACCGGAGTAGAGAAGAATTTTCGCGGCAATGTCTTTCTTCATATGCTGAAGGTGTTGCCTAAGGCTGACTTTGACCGGGAAGTGGTGGAGCGGAAGACCCACAAGCTCCGCCACCTGCTCTCCTCCGTCCCCATTGACGTTACGAGTCAGGGATACGACCAGGAAGTATTACCCTACGAAGATACCTGGGACCTGATTCTGGAAGCATTACGGTAGCACCTCCGATACTCATGCGGGCGCGGCCGCTGGTGCAAACCAGGCACAAGAAGCAAGCGAAATGAGCCTGATTACCAGCGCCGGCCAGCGCTCGCTGAGTAAACTTGCCTGGACCAGTCGAACCTCACCTATTCAGCGGCCAGGTACGCTTTATTCAATTCGTCGTAAATGTTTATTTCTTTCAGCGAATTTCCGTCCCGGTCAAAAATAGCACTCCAGGTATTCAGGGGCTCCCAGATGCAGGCACCATTACCACGTTCGCCGGGCAACTGAAAAACGAGATCGTGTACCTCCCGTTTGAAAGCACTGTATTCCACCACATTCACATCTTTCTGGTAGCGATCGATGATGTCAAGCATGTTGGCGTTAAGGTCGTCCAGGGTACAGTGCCACTGCGGATAGTAGGAGAGGCCGATAAGATCGAATTCTACGCCCCGGGCAATCATGTTGTCAAACCAGAAGGTGGTTTCTTCGTTCTGGCCGCCGAGGGCCAGGTGCATCATCACCGTGGTCGTGGAATCCACTTCCCGAACGGCTTCCGTGCCCGCACGAAGGAGCGCCGCTAAATTGTCCAGGTTGGAAATGTGACCCTCCGGCCAAACCATCCCGTGGTTTATTTCATTGCCAATCTGTACCATATCGGGCAGCGTACCCTGTGCTTTTAGTTGCCGGAGAACGGCTACCGTATACTGCTTAAGGGTGTCCTTCAGCTGATCAAAGGCATAACCTTCCCAGGCTTTAGGTTTGAATTGCTTTTGTGGGTCGGCCCAGGTATCGCTGTAGTGAAAATCAAGCAGAAGATGTAAGCCGGCTTCTTTTACCCGGCGGGCCATGGCGAGCGTATGGGCCAGGTCGCAGAAGCCAGCGCCGGGGGAGTAGCCAGCTTCCAGCTCAGGGTTTACGAAAAGACGTAGCCGGACGTAGTTAAAGCCATGGTTTTTCAGTATCCTGATCGCGTCGTCCGTGACCCCTTGGTCTTTGAATTGTATGCCTCTCGCCTCCAGTTGTGGCAGAAAGGAAATATCCGCTCCAATCATTTTCTGCGCTACTTTTGGACTGGGCCTAAGTTGCGCAG
>JAUIIF010000627.1 GCA_030431945.1 Bacteroidia bacterium
ACCAGACTGGAGCGGTACTTCTCATCCCAGCAACTGATAAAGCCATCGTGCATGGCCATGCTGACCATCGCGTAGGCCAGCGTAGTCGTAGGGAAGTCAGCTTTGGCCTGCCGGGAAGCAATGGCGGTGATGTTTACCCAGTGCCCGCCGGGAGTGATTTTTTTCGTTGCGAACATGACGTGGCCTACGTGGTGGCTGACGTACGGATTGCAGTCCCAAAACTGAGCAATTGCCTTGCGCTCCGCCAACTCCGTGGAGTCACCTACCGCGAGGGCATTGTATACCTCTTCCACCTCTTTCCACCAGGTGCTGCCTTCTTCCTCACTGTATTCCGTCGGGGGTAAGGGCTTGAACTGATCGGGGCTGTCGAGGGCAAAAGGCCGTATTTTTGCCCAGCTGGGCTCAATCCCATCCATATAGTCCGGTGGCGTAGGCTGCCATTTACTGGGGTCGTTGGTAATGGAGTATTTCGGGAAAGTCCGGGATTGCTTGTAAGTATCACCATCGTACCAGGCAATGACGTGATCCGCAATAGCGTGGCCGAAATCGATGGAAGCCTGCAGCGTAGCTGCGGGAATACGAATGTCCGCAAACTCCTGGAAGATCTCTTCTTCAAAGGCCGCAATTTTCTCTTCACTGAAAATCAGACTCTTCCCTACTTTCAGCTGAGCAGCTACGGCCGCTACGGGATAGGCAATTTCAACGTCCGCAGGGGGCGCGGGCGCTGGTGCAAGGTGGGGAATCTGGCCGGCAAACGACATGAGTTCAGGATTTCCGGCAGCCATGGCTTCGTAGCCGGCGACTGAGGAATACGCATAAATCCGGCCCGCCTGCGGCGGGCTGAAAATATCGTGAACGATCACATCGGTAAGTTGCTTAACTGACCGGTGGTAGTATTCTGGTTTGGCCACTTCCTCCTGGAAGTTAGGATTGATGTCTTCGCCGCAGGCCGAAAAGACCAGGGCGATCAGCAAAAGGGGAAAGTATCGACTCATCGTTAGCATGGTGGTGCTGTTTTAGATAGGTAAGTAGAACGTCAGCACGGGTTTCATTTGGTGCAACAAAGATAATAAGGGGACGCTTGCCAGCCCGAATACCGTGAGCGGAAGATGGATTTTGCCCGGAAAAAACACCTGTTCACCACCACTTGGTTGAATTTTCACCTTGCTCATCTACCAAAAGCGGGCATCCTGCGTCCGCGCCGACAAAACTGCGGGCATCCCCCGAAAAAAAGTATCTTGACCACCAAAACATACCCGATCATGCAACGACGAAATGCGCTGAAACTAGCCGCCGGACTTCCCTTTATCGCCGCCGGCACCACCGCCTGTGCGACGACCAGTAATTCACTTAATGCTGCTGCCGGCACCGGAGCGCCCTTTAAGCTGGCCTTCGCCCCCCACGGAGGTATGTTCAAAGCCCACGCCGGTGACGATATTCTTGACCAGATTCAGTGGGCCGCAGATCAGGGCTTTACCGCCTGGGAGGACAACGGGATGCCTAACCGAACGCCGGAAATGCAAGCGAAAATCGGCGACCTCCTCGCCAAGAACGATATGCGGATGGGGGTGTTTGTCGCCAATAAAATCAACTGGCAGCAACCTACCCTGGTCCTTGGCAAAGGGGAACACCGGGATGCTTTCCTGGCGGACATCCGCAAATCCGTGGAGGTGGCAAAACGCTGCAACGCCAAGTGGATGACGGTGGTACCAGGCCATCTCGATCTGCGTCAGGAACCCATGTATCAGTTCGCCAACGTTATGGAAACCCTCAAGCAAGGTGCCGCTATTCTGGAACCGCACGGGCTGGTCATTGTCCTGGAACCCCTGAATTTCCGCAACCATCCGGGCCTTTTCCTGACCAAAGCCGCTCAGGCATATGCCCTCTGTAAGGGCGTGGACAGTCCCAGTTGTAAAATTCTTTTTGACATTTACCACCAACAAATCCAGGAGGGCAACCTGCTACCGAACATCGACGCGGCCTGGGACGAGATCGCCTACTACCAGATTGGTGACAATCCGGGGCGCAATGAGCCCACTACCGGGGAAATCAATTACCGCAAAGTCCTTTCCCATATCCACAGCAAGGGCTTCACCGGAGTTTACGGCATGGAACACGGCAACAGCCTTGACGGTAAGGAAGGGGAGCAAAAAGTCATTGCGGCGTACCGTAGCGTGGATGTCTGACCCGCTTATTTTCTTCCCAGAGCGGCCAGGTACTCCCGGTAAGTTTTGGTTCGGTAGTGCCCGCCCTGGATAAAGTTTAATTCATCGATGAACTTGTCCGCAGGTTTGAACCCCGGGCTGATGCTGATGCGGTTGCGCTTTTCATCCAGGTAAACGATGCTGGGGTAAGACATGCGGCTATCCAGCAGGGCAATTGCCAGGTCGTGAACTCCCCGGCGGGTGGCTTCGGGGTTAAAATTGAAAGTATGTCCGGCGTACTTAATGGTTTCCTTTTGCTCCGCATCGAACTTAACGGCGTAAAAATGCTCCTTGATAAAGGACGCAATGGCCGGATCGGTAAAGACTTTGGCGTCCATTTTTTTGCAGTACCCGCACCATTCGGTGTACACGTCAACCAGTAATTTCTTGGGAGCTCGCTCGTTGGCGGCAATGGCTTCCTCCCAGCTCATCCACTTGATCTGGGCGGAGAGAGAACAGGACAGCAATAAGAAGGCCCCGAGGGCCAGGGTATGGCGGAGAAAAGACATATGAAAGTGTTTCTGACAGAACTAACGGAAATATTTCAGAGAGAGGGCCAGTAAGATACGAGTGCTTTTGCTAAAATTTGGGACAAGGCACCGCTTCGTCGTCATCTGACCGCCCGAGGTAAGCGATATTGATTTCGAAGGCTCCACGGTGCCGAGGGTTCGTTTGCAGGCCGTTCAGGCCGGCATCATAGCTCAGCCCGACCAGGAAATTATTGAGTTCGAAGCCGAACATGCCTACGGCGCTGTCCACACCGTAGCGGGAAGCATTGCCCACGCCGCGTACGTAGGCGCCCAGGTGGACGGCGCTGCCGTTGGAATCATTG
>JAUIIF010000628.1 GCA_030431945.1 Bacteroidia bacterium
ACCGCGCCAAGAAACTGGGCCAGGGTGAATTTCATCAACACGACGAAGATCGTGCCGACCAGCACGATCAGCAGAGAGGGCACGTTGACGAACATACCGGCGCTGCCGCCCCGCAGGCTACCCCGGCTAAACAGGTCCCGTCCACGAGCACCCCGCAACCCGTGAACAACGGTGCCGACGAAATCATTGAAATGGGCCGGATGCGGAAGCTGATTGCCGACCACATGGTGATGTCTAAACAAACCAGTCCGCACGTTACCAGCTTCATCGAGGTGGATGTAACGGACATCGTGAACTGGCGCAACGAAGTAAAGGGTCGCTTCCAAAAACAGTACGGCCAAAAGATCACCTTTACCCCCATCTTCATCGAAGCGGTTGCCAAAGCCATTCGCGATTTTCCGATGGTCAACGTTTCGGTAGAAGGAAATACCATTATCAAGAAGGCCAACATCAATATCGGGATGGCAGCGGCCCTGCCAACGGGTAACCTGATTGTGCCGGTGATCAAGAACGCAGATCAGTTGAACCTGACGGGCCTGACCAAAACCGTTAATGACCTTGCCGGCCGGGCCCGGGAGAACAAGCTCAAACCAGAGGAAATCAAGGAAGGCACCTTCACCCTCACCAACGTCGGTACCTTCGGGAACGTCATGGGTACGCCCATCATCAACCAACCCCAGGTGGCCATCCTGGCCGTCGGGGCTATTCGTAAGAAACCAGCCGTGGTGGAAACGGAATACGGGGACCTGATTGCCATCCGGCAGATGATGTTCATGTCGCTGAGTTACGACCACCGGGTGGTCGATGGCATGCTCGGCGGCAGCTTCCTGCGCCGGATCGGGGATTACCTGGAAGCTTTCGATAAAGGGCGGACCGACGTGTAGCCTCGCCCGTCAGCAGACAGCGTAATCCGCCCACTCCTACCTAATGAACCACCAGGCGAATGAAACAATGGCTTCCTTTTCTGCTTGTCCTGATTTTTCCGCTGCTCCTTACCGGGCAGCGCAAAGAAAAACTGGACCGTGCCAACCGGGAGTTCGCTACGGGAGACTACCCCGGCGCCATTCGGACGTTACAAACGGTAAAGGGGCTGGAGGGGGACGCAGAAGCCAGTCTTCTGCTGAGCGTCAGCCAGTTTCACGCCAACGACCTGCTGGCTGCGGAGGCTGGCTTACTGTCCCTGGCGGAGCGGGAAAAAGACAATTACCCGCTGGTCTGGTTTTACCTGGGCCGCATCTACCACACGCAACACCGCTTCGTCCGCGCCGCCACGGAGTACAAGCGCTACCTGCGGAGCCTGAGTGGAGACGGACCGGAACGTAAAACCGTAGTGAACCTGTTGCGGAACGTGGACAACGGTATCCGGGCGGGCTTCGTGACGGATGAAATGGTGGCAGAAAACATGGGCCCACGCGTAAATTCGGAACACGATGAGTTTGGGCCGGTGCCCAGCCCTCTGGGGTCTGGACGGCTTTATTTCAACCTCGTCCGGCCGGAAATCTCCACCGGCAGGGTCCAAAGTGACATTGTCGTTAGTACCAATACTTCGTCTGGTTGGGGGACGCCCGTTTCCCTTAATCCCTTCATTAACAGCAGCAGCCAGGAAAGTCTGGTGGACATCAGCCTGGACGGGCAGAAGCTCTTTTACTACCGCGGGCAATCGGCCACGGAGGGCCGCTTTCTGGTGGATACCTTCCGGGCCACGGGCAATAACGAAATGGTTACGCTGGATGCCGGCGTCCCGCTCTATCCCTACCAGGGGGACGTGACGCCCTACCTTGGGGCGGCGGATGCCGTTTACTTCGCCAGTACAAGACCCGGCGGCTATGGCGGCCTGGACCTCTACCGGATGCAACGCCTGCCCGGCGGCGCTTTCGCGCCGCCCCAGAACCTGGGACCGAACGTGAATGGCCCCTACGACGAGATCTGCCCGTTCGTCGCCCGGGACGGCCGGACCCTCTACTTCAGTACCAACGATCCTGCCCACAGCGTGGGCGGTTTTGATGTTGTGCGGACTTTCCGCGTCGTCGGAACCGAAAATCAGTTCACCCTGCCGGAGAATGCCGGTATGCCCCTGAACTCGGCGGGAGATGACACGCATTTTCGACTGGCCAATGATACCTTCACCGGCTTCCTGGCGAGTGACCGGAAAGACGGACTCGGGAAGCGCGACCTCTACATCATCTACTACGTAGAACCCAGGGAAGAAATGCAGTAGCCGGCTCCGGGCAACGCATCGTGGTTAACCCAGTACCCAAATCTCTTTACCTTGGGTTTAGCGCCTCGGAAGAAGCACCGGCTCGCTCCTCCTCCCGAAGGGCCAGGGATTGGATCGTCAATTCATCTTTTGGTGTACGACCAGTCGTCTGAAACGACATGCTGCGCTTGAACGGCTTACCCGCTGGCTGCCCGTATTTCGTGGACTCCCGCAAATCATCTTCGTCCGTAAATGAACTAGTACTAACCGCCTAATTTAAAATTATTTGTTTTATTTTAAAAATGCACCTATCTTTCTGGTCGAAGTGCATGGTAGATGATTCGTCACCCGATGAGCGCAGGGCGCACATCACAAAATAACGATGAGTATGAATAACTACCGGATTGAAATTAAATGGGGGCTGATTTTTGTTGGCATGATGCTGCTGTGGATGTTGGGCGAACGCCTGGTCGGGCTGCACGATGAGCTAATCGCCCACCACGCTACGTGGACCAATCTGGTGGCCATTCCATCCATCATTTTATACGTCCTGGGACTAAAGGATAAGCGCGATAATTTTTACGGTGGTAAAATGACCTGGACCCAGGGCTTCAAGGCCGGCCTCATCATTACTGCGGTTGTGGCCGTACTCACCCCTGTTTCGCAGTGGCTTACCACGACGGTCATTACACCCGACTATTTTGCCAATGCCATTGCTTACGGGGTGGCAACGGAACAGACGACCCAGGCGGAGGCAGAAGCCTTCTTCAACCTGAAGAATTACATCATTATGAGCTTCATCGGTGCCATCTTTATGGGAGTGGTTACGGCAG
>JAUIIF010000629.1 GCA_030431945.1 Bacteroidia bacterium
CCTGGCCCTGGCGCTGCAGGAACTGGGCGGTGCCGTCGGGTTGCTGGATGCGGATGTGTACGGGCCTTCTGCACCGACCATGCTCGGGCTGCAGGGGCAGAAGCCTACGGTCGAAAAAGTATACGGTAAGCCCAAAATTAAACCGCTCTTCGCCTACGGATTGCCAGTGATGAGCACCGGCTTCGTGGTGGAGCCGGAGCAGGCAGTCGTTCTCCGCGGACCGCGGCTTTCCGGTATCATCAAACAGTTTCTGGAAGAATGCGTCTGGCCGCCGCTGGACTACCTGATCATTGACCTGCCCCCGGGCACGGGGGACGTTCAGCTGTCACTCGTCCAGACCGTCTCCGTTACCGGTGTTGTCTTGGTAACCACACCACAGGAGGTGGCCCTGGCGGACGCCGTGAAGGCGATGAATATGTTTTTTCTCCCCGATGTCCAGGTACCGGTCCTCGGAGTAGTTGAAAATATGTCCTGGTTTACGCCGAAAGAACTCCCCGACAACAAATACTACCTGTTTGGTAAAGACGGGGGTAAAACACTGGCCAAAAAATCCAATTCCATGCTGCTCGGCCAGATTCCCCTCGTTCAGGGTATCCGGGAGGGCGGGGATGACGGTAAACCCTCCTTCCTGAACCAGGACGATACCATAACCCGGGAGGCCTGGCTCAAAGTAGCCAAAAATGTAGCCCGGCAAACCATGTTGCGCAACGAAATGATGGGCGCAACCCAGGTCGTGGAAGTAAAACAGTAGGAAAGCGCCTTGGATTAGTCGATGTTTTTCGCGGCAATAGCCGGTTCCCTTTAGTTTGAGGTAAAAGCCTTATGCTCAAGTGGATAAGAAATATTGGAGGCGGAGTTACGGGCCTGTTTTTTGCTTTTTGCGGATTGGGCATCGGCTATGCTATGCTGACCGATGCCGGCAGGGGTAAAACCCTGCTGTGTTTTGATAAGGGCTGTGTAACCATCCAGGGAGCTACGGTAATGGCGCTGAGTTGCCTGGTAATTTGCGGATTGATTTTTATGCAAATGAATCGCTACTGGCGGCAGTGGCGGTACCTGCGGAGAAAGGCACGGCGCAAACCCTTCCGGACCTTCAGTGCGGCAGATGTGGACAGGCTGCTTCAGAGTTTTATCTCCAGGCCAAGGTAAATGCTCCGCGGGGCACTCGGGATAATCCCCGGCCCCGGGTACCCCGTTGCCCGCCGGGTGAAGTAGCTTTCGTTCAGGACATTGGTCACCCCTGCCTCCAGTTTAAATTGTCTCCAGCGGTAGGAGCCGGAAAAATCCATTACCCCGTAGGCGGGTATTTCACCAACGATACCGGATTGGTTGTCCTGACGATCCTGCGGTGCATTACTGGCGTCCGTAAACTGACGTGACAGGTAGCTGTACTGTAAAGCCCCCAGGAAATTACCGTAACCAAAACGCACACCCGTTTTCAGGTTTAGGGCCGGAATAAATTCCACCTCATTGCCCTCCACGCCGGGAATACGGGAGGCCGTGTACTTCGACCGCGTGAGGCTGGTATTCGTAAAGCCCACCAGGCTGTAGGGGGTGCCATTTTTGTTTTTTCGCTGCAGGGCCTGCCATTCCAGCAAGGATTCCAGGCCGTAGATGAAGGCTGCGCCAATATTGCCCCGCCGCCGGATGATCCGCCCGGTGGGCACTTCCGTGCCGTCCGCCCGTACCCTGGTTTCCGCCGTCAGGACTTCCCCCAGCCGGTCATTGTACCGTAACCCGAAGAGGTTAGCCGTATACGCTACCTGGCCCCACTGCCCCCGGGTACCGGCATCCGCGGTAAATCCCCTTTCGTCCGAGATGTCGGGGTCAACCTGAAATGATGGGTTGACGGTGCGGATATCGTTGAAAGTGACGGAACGGTAATTCTGGCTTAAGTTGGCAAAGAACTCCGCAGATTCAGTCGGCCGGTAACTCATTCCCATGCCCAGTAAGACCAGGTGGCGTGTAAAGGTGCGGTCGTCCGGAAATTCAGCATCCCGGATCGGGTTTCCGGCCAGGTCGAAATCAATGCGCCGGAAGGTGCCGGCACTGGCCGTGTTGATGTACTCATAACGTACGCCCGGAGTGAGACTCAACCGGTCATTCAGGTAAAAAATGTGTTCTCCGAAAAGGGCGAGGTTGCGGTTGGGAAAGGAAAACGAAGACTGACTCGGGTAGTTGGGGAATGTTTGGGTAGCCAGCGAGAAATCCGGCGCACCGCTGCTGCTGCCCGGCCCCTGCAACGCGGAATTGTTGGCCCGGTAATATTTGGCTCCGATGAGTACAACGGCCTCTTCTCCCCCCAATTGGTAACGGTGCAGGAGCCTGCCCTCTGCCCCCCAGTTCTGAAACTGACCGCTGATGAGGTCGCGGGGAGCCGAGAGGTCATCAACCTGGCTTACCCGGTTCGTGCGGAAGCCCACGGCCCTGCGGGCCGCATCCAGACCAAACAGGCTGACCGAGGCATTCGTCCGGTCCGATAGCTTATGTTCCCAACGCAGGTTGAACAGTTGCCAATCCACCGCAAACCAGTTGCGGGTCCGGTTACTCTGCAGGGGATCAGCGTAAAACTGTGCGTCCGTCAGCCCTCCCGCCTGTTGGGCCAGGTAATCAAGGTAGGTATATTCCAGGCTGATTTTGCTGTTGTCAGCGATTTGGTAATCTACGTGGAGGTAGGCATTATGACTGTCAAAACCACTGTTTGGCCGGAAGCCGTTACCCCTTTTGTAATTGTAAAAACCACTGTAGCCCAACTTGCCCACTTGCCCACTGAGGCTGTTGAAACTGGTGAAAAGCCCGAAGGAGCCAACGGTCTGCCGACTGATCAATTCTATTTTTTTGCGGCGGTTCGGCTCGTGAAAAACAAAGTTGACCAAGCCGCCGAACTGTGTCCCGTACTGCAGACTCGCGGCCCCGCGGATAACCTGAATTTCGGCCAGCGCCTCTGCGGGTGGTGTGTAATAGCTCTCCGGGTACCCGAGCACGTCAGCACTGATGTCGTAGCCGTTCTGGCGGGTGTTGAAGCTGGCC
>JAUIIF010000630.1 GCA_030431945.1 Bacteroidia bacterium
ACAGTAAAAACAACAAAACAGCGGGTTGAATCTGTGCTCTGGTATTGTCCATGATCGCTTTTTTATTGGAAAGTCAGGGTAAAATACAGTTGTCGGCAGAAGAATCAGGCTACCAATAATCAAAAACCAAAATAACGCTTTAAGGTGCTTCCTGGTCCGCACACTGATTAAGACTAACCATAGGTACGAAAATCTTCCGGTAGCTGTCTGTTTTTCCCTGATGAATTTTGCCGTGAAGGGAAACTGACGAGTGGGGAGTTAGGTTGGGAAAAGTAAACTACTGTATTGCCAGGACCCGTTTACCAATGATAACGACTTGCGTCCACTTTCGTTGAAAAAGCAAGAGCGAACCTTCCCACGGGGGAAGATTCGCTCTTGTTGCTTTTACTGCAGTAAGGCTATTTCTTTACAGAGCAGAAACTATGCCCGCAATCTGATAATTGCCCTGAATGAGTTTCGAGGCCTGCTGGGCCTCTGCCATGGAGGCAAAAGTTCCGGCGTACACCCGGTTGATGAATTGACCGTCTTCTTTTTGTACGGAGCGGTAGAAAACATTGCTCAGGCCCATTTTCTGCAGTTGAGTTACCCTGTTTTGCGCGTAGCTCTCGTTGTTATAAGCTCCCAGCTGGACGACGTAATTCCTGGCAGCGGCTGCGGGCGTAGGGGGGGCAACCGTTGGGTTGACACCACGTGCCGTCATGCCCGCAGGCGGGCTGTACGTGCTGGGGGCACTGTAGGTAGCGGGCGCGGGCACGGTACGGGATTCCTGGTACCGCATGACGGTAGATGGCGGCGGGGTAGCCTGCTGGGTGGTAGCAGGAGCTTGCTGAGGTGGTACCGTCTGTTGGTACACGGGCGCGTAGGTCGTTGTGGCGGCCGCCGCAGGGGCCGGTTGGTAAGCACGTGGCTGCGCGTTTTCCTGATTGGTTGGCGTTACGGCAGTGGGGTAGCGGCTGTAGGTGGCCGGTTGCCGGGTAACGGTGGCTGGCTGAACTTCACGAGACATCACCGAGGGCGTTGCCGGGGCGTTCAGGACTGCGTAATTGCCCTGGTTCACCGGCGTGGTGGTTCCGTAGGCAGCGTTAGGGTTGTAGGTAGTTGCATTGCCATAGGCCAGCGGACTGGCAGTAGGCGTTGAACCATAATTGCTCGGGGCGGCAGTAGTTCCGCGACTCTCCCACTGATTATTTTGATTGATTTCCACCGGCCGGGTTACCCCACCGTAAGCAGGTACGGAGGTATAGGCGCTCGGCTGCACGGTAACACTTGGGTTCCAGTTGCTGAAGCCCGTACGCTCCACGGCGACTCGCCCCCGGTAAGTTATGCCCAGTTGGTTAGCGGCAGCGCGGCTGACCGTAATCAGGCAGTCAGAACATTCCCTGCCTTTATCATTGATGCGTACGTTGACGGTACGGCCATTATCAAGGTTCTGCAACCGAACAATGGTTCCTACGGGAAGTACCGGGTGGCTGGCGGTAAGCTGATTTTGGCTGTAAGTCTCCCCGGATACGGTACGACTTCCCTGCGCGTTATCAGCATAAATACTTGCCTGCCCGACCTGTCGTTCATTGTAGGCCTTTTCGTAGGCTATCCTGGCCGGCGTGTTAAGCTGGACTTCGTTCGTCGGGGTGGCAGATTTGGTGTTCCACTCAAAGGTCTGCGCGTGGCCGCTAAGGGCAAAGGCTCCTAGAGCAATCAGCGTGAGTAGGTATTTCATCTTGTATGGTGGGATTATGTAAGGCAATGTTCCGGAGGGAAGACCGGAGGATCAGTAAGTTAGACGCAAATTAATGCCTTGGTAACCGCTGAAACCGAAAAAGCATCAACTTTTTGCCGAAACAAGCCGTTTTTTAACACCTTTTTGCGAGAATGGCTTAGAAAGTGGTTGCTTTAGGCGGTGCTTTAACGCAACTTGTTTAGGGAATGGTATTTACTTCACATGATAATTTAACAAATATACGGACATGGAAGTTCGCCGGCCGGAAAGGGGATCAAAGGGCAAAGCAGGGGCACCAACCCGCTAAACAAGGTTGGCTATTCGTCTAGTCGCCACTTGCGGACTTCCCGCCAGGCGTAGGTTTCGTCTTCCCAGCGGATTAATTCTGTTTGCTTCGGTCCTTTATAATTCAGGAACCAGGTTTCGATAATTGACCGGGCGGCGTCCTGCTCCAGCGCAAACTCCAGGAAATTTTCGGGTTTGAATACCCGCAGGCTGGAATCCTGAGGTACGGCGATAATTTTTGTGTCAATTTCTCCCCGGTCGCGCAGTAGTAGTGCCCCGATCGGTTTCACGGGGAGCAGGGTGCCGGTAGGCACGCTTTCGCAAATCACCAGCACATCCAACGGATCTCCGTCTCCGCCACGTTCTTTATCCATCAGGGTATTGGGGACAAAGCCGTAATTACCGGGATACGGCAAAAAGTTAATCACCCGCGTGGCGCCACCCAGCAGGGTATCGTTGCTGAAGCCGGTTTCGGTTTGGTACTCAATCTTATGGTTGGTACCGGCAGGGATTTCCACGATGACGTTGAGCGCGTCACCTTCAATGCTGGCCACGGCGTAAGGCTCCCGGGGAATTTCGTGTGCACCGTTCTGATCGCGGCACGCCGATAGGATAATCAGTAAAAGGGGAAAGGAAAGAAGTAATTTTCGCATGGGGTAAAGTTAGGTAAGTTGTCCGCAGCTTTTTGCAGAAGGTGATCGCTCTGATGGTGATAAAGGGGCGCGGCCGCAGGTGCAGAGAAGGTTAAGGGGGCAATGGTCAGCAAGCAGGCAGAGAATAAGGTGGGCATGGGGAACAATTCTCGCGCGGAGAAGCGGAGAAAAGGAAAGGGCGGAGAAATTTGCAGGCCTGGTCAGCGCATTCATTGCTGGGAGTACAGAGGCAAATGGACACTATTCTTCTCCGCGTATCTCCTCTGCTCCAAATTTATGCGCTAGAATATCAGGTCCGAATTTTTTCCGTCAGGTATACGGGGAGACGGCATTAAATAGGGAAGTCTGAGCAACCACTGCCAGCCAGC
>JAUIIF010000631.1 GCA_030431945.1 Bacteroidia bacterium
CATCAGTTACCGGGCGGATCACGCCATTTTCAAGAAATACAAATACCGCTCTGATTACATCGAGAATCAGCTCTGGAACTACGCTTACCTCAATGCCGGTCTGAAATTAATTTTCAACGGCAAAACGATGGTCAGCAGGAATGGCCTGAAGGACCTGCTGGAGCGCAAGATCGGCGAAGAATTACAGCGTTATTCGGTGATCCACCTTAAAGACGAAGATGTTGAAGTGGCCATCACCCACGGCAATGCCTACGGGGAAACGTATTTCAGCTTCGTAAACGGGCAGCATACGACCCAGGGGGGAACTCACCTCAATGCCTTCCGGCAAGGAGTGGTGGAGGCCGTCCAGAAACATTTCAACAAAGCGTACGACCGCAAGGATATCCTGGCCAGCATTGTCGCAGCCGTAGCCGTCAAGGTAGAAGACCCCATCTTTGAGTCACAAACCAAGACCAAGCTCGGCTCTACCGATATGGGACCGGATTCCCCGACGGTGCAGACCTTCATGCGCAATTTCCTGTTGGAAAAGCTGGACAACTACCTGCACAAAAATCCGGAAGCAGCCCAGGCGTTGGAAAAGCGCATCAAGCAATCGGAACGGGAACGTAAGGAAATAGCCGGGATCAAGAAACTGGCCAACCAGCGGGCGAAGAAAGCCAACCTGCACAACAAGAAGCTGCGGGATTGCCGGGTGCAGTACAATTCGACCAACAGAAGCCATTCCGATGAGCAGAAACTGGCGACGACGATCTTCATCACCGAGGGGGATTCTGCCAGTGGTTCCATTACCGTAGCACGGGACGTCCAGACCCAGGCCGTTTTCTCCCTGCGTGGCAAGCCCCTCAATTGTTTCGGGCAAACGAAAAAGGTCGTTTACGAAAATGAGGAATTCAACCTCCTCCAACACGCCCTCAACATCGAGGACGGCGTTGATGAATTACGCTACAACCGGGTAGTGATTGCTACGGATGCCGATGTAGACGGCATGCACATCCGCCTGCTCCTCCTGACCTTCTTTCTGCAGTTCTTCCCCGACATGGTGCAGGGCGGCCACCTCTACATCCTGGAAACTCCGCTCTTCCGGGTGCGGGATAAGCAGAAGACTTTCTACTGCTACAGTGAGCAGGAAAAACAGGAGGCCATTCAGGCCCTGCGCGGCAAGGCTGAGATTACCCGCTTCAAGGGGCTGGGAGAGATCAGCCCTAAAGAATTCAAAGATTTTATCGGCGAAGATATTCGTCTGGAGCCCGTCGTCATGGGAGAGAATACCGACATCGACAAGCTCCTCAGTTACTACATGGGCAAGAATACCCCCAGCCGCCAGGATTTCATCATCGACAACCTGCGGGTGGAACGGGATGATGACCTGGACGGTGACGGAATAGCCGATGCGGATCAACTCGAAAGCGAGAAAGCTGACGCTGCGGAAGCAGCGCTCGCCTAACCCTGTCGCGTTCCGAACTCTTCTTCGGCAACGCGGCGCACCTCGTCGGCAACCCGCCAGGCGACCTGCTCATCGAGGGTAGGCGGAATAACCCGATCTACGTGTGGCTCCCGGATGTGTTCCGCGATGGCGCGGGCAGCGGCCAGTTTCATATTGGGCGTAATGCGGGGCGCGCGCGCATCCAGCGCGCCGCGGAAGATGCCGGGAAAACCGAGCACGTTATTGATTTGATTGGGCAAATCGCTCCGGCCAGTACCAACGATGGCTGCCCCTCCGGCCTTGGCTTCATCGGGCATAATTTCCGGCGTAGGGTTGGCCATGGCGAAGATGATGCTGTTCTCGGCCATGGTGGCAATGTCGTTGCGGTCCAGCAGGTTAGCAATGCTGACGCCAATGAAGACATCGGCACCGACCAGTGCATCCTTCAGGCTCCCGGTACAGCCATTTTCGTTCGTGAAGGCAAGGACTTCCTTTTTCGCGTAGTTCAGGTCATCACGTCCTGCGTGGATCACCCCTTTGCTATCGCACATGACGATGTCCTTTACGGGCGTAGCCAGTGGAGAATCCGGATTATCAACGGCTTTCAACAGGCGGGCAATGGCGATGCCGGCAGCGCCGGCGCCATTGATCACTACTTTGAGGTCCTCCATTTTTTTACCGACGAGCTTGCTCCCGTTCAGTAACCCGGCCAGGGTAACAATGGCCGTACCGTGCTGGTCATCGTGGAAAACCGGAATACCGATATCCTGGAGCCGGCGCTCGACTTCGAAACTGCGGGGCGCGGAAATGTCTTCCAGGTTAACGCCGCCGAAGACCGGCGCGATGAGCCGGACGGTTTCGATAATTTTTTCAACGTCCTGGGTATCCAGGCAAATCGGGAAAGCATCAATGTTGGCGAAGCGCTTAAACAGCATGGCTTTACCCTCCATGACCGGAATACTGGCGAGCGCCCCGATGTCTCCCAGGCCCAGGACGGCGGAGCCGTCCGTAACAATGGCCACGGTGTTGCTCTTGATCGTATACTTATACACCTCCTCGGGGTTGGCAGCAATGGCTTTACAGGGTGCGGCAACGCCGGGGCTGTAGACCAGTGACAGGTCATCTTTGCTGCGGACATCCATTTTAGGAGAGATCCTGATCTTTCCTTTCAGGGAACGATGAAGGTTAAGGCTTTCTTCGAAGTAATCCATAATTTGGCTAAATCTTGGTTTGGGGGCGAAAGGTACGGAATGCTGACGTGGTTGCTGCCGAGGCGGAGAGCGGGGGCAGGGCAACCGCATGCTCGCTGGTCGGCCTGCGTCGTGGGAATAGGGAGGGCACGTAAGCTGACCGCCCGCCGAGAGACGGGTTAGCCCCCCTCAGCATAGTCCTGCCAGGCAATCGCAAGCAGGTAAATTCGCCGGCCGCGTCAGGCCGCTACGCGTCCGCCTCGTCCGGTGAGGGAGTTTACGGTTACCCTGCATAGCCCTGAAGCTGGGTGCCTAACGGATGGAAGGAGCAGTATCTTAGTGCTTGCTCCACCCTACCGGACATTTTACGGTTTCACCTTTCCCACCGCCCCCTCCAACTCGCTT
>JAUIIF010000029.1 GCA_030431945.1 Bacteroidia bacterium
CAGTACTGGAATTGTTTGCCCCGGCGGACCTGGTAGAGCGGTGGCTGGGCAATGTAGACGTACCCTTCGTCCACCAGCTTATGCATGTAGCGGAAGAAGAACGTCAGGATCAGGGTGACGATGTGGCTGCCGTCAACGTCGGCATCACACATGATGATGATCTTGTGGTAGCGGAGTTTTTCCAGGTTGAGCACCCGTTCCCCGTACTGGTTTTCCTCGATCCGGACACCCAGCGCCGTAAACATATTCTTGATCTCCTCATTCTCGTAGATCTTGTGCTCCATGGCTTTTTCTACGTTGAGGATTTTTCCGCGCAGGGGCAGGATGGCCTGGAAGGTCCGGTCCCGGCCCTGCTTGGCCGTTCCACCGGCCGAGTCTCCCTCGACGAGGTAGATTTCAGAAGCAGCGGCGTCTTTGCTGGAACAGTCGGCCAGTTTCCCGGGCAGGCCACCCCCGGCGAGCACGTTTTTGCGCTGCACCATTTCGCGGGCCTTGCGCGCCGCGTGGCGCGCCGTGGCGGCGATGATCACCTTATCGATGATCCGGCGGGCTTCCGTGGGGTTTTCCTCCAGCCAGTGGCCAACGGATTCACCAACGGCCCGGCTGACGATGCCCGTTACTTCGCTGTTCCCCAGCTCCCCTTTCGTCTGCCCCTTGAACTGGGGTTCGGGAACTTTAACCGATACTACGGCCGTAAGCCCTTCACGAAAGTCTTCGCCGGCAATTTTGAACTTCAATTTCTTGAACATCCCGTTCTCCTCACCGTACTTCGTGAACAGGCGGTTCACCGCCCGGCGGAAACCGTTAACGTGGGTACCGCCCTCGCGGGTTTTAATGTTGTTGACGAAGGAGTACACGTTCTCCTGATAAGTCGTGTTGTACTGCATCGCCACCTCTACCTCAACGTTGTCTTCTTTAGACTTAACGTAGATGGGTTTCTCGATCAGGTCGGGTTTGCCTTCGTCCAGGTACTGGACCATTTCAGCCAGGCCGCCCTCGCTGTAAAAATCGCGGCGAATGAATTCCCCCTTATCGTCCTTGTTCCGCTCATCGATGATGCTGAGCTTCAGGCCGCTGTTCAGGAAGGCCAGCTCCTGCATACGGGTGGCCAGCGTTTCGAAATTATAGACCGTTGACTCAAAGATGGTGGCGTCCGGCTTGTAGGTGATCGTCGTCCCGGTATGGTCGGTTTCACCAACAACGTGCACTTCATTTTGTGGTTTACCCTCGCTGTATTCCTGTACGTACACTTTTCCGTCGCGGTGTACCCGTGCTTCCAGGTAGCTGGAAAGGGCGTTTACACAGGAAACCCCCACACCGTGGAGACCGCCGGAAACCTTATAGGTATCCTTATCGAATTTACCCCCGGCGTGCAGGACGGTCATGACCACCTCCAACGCAGACTTTTGCAGCTTCTTGTGCATGCCCACGGGGATGCCGCGGCCGTCATCCGTTACGGCAATCGAGTTATCCGGCTTAATGACCACATCGATGGAGCTACAGTACCCCGCAACGTGCTCATCAATCGAGTTATCTACCACCTCCCAAACCAGGTGATGAAGGCCTTTGGTATCCGTCCCCCCAATGTACATGCCGGGGCGTTTCCTTACTGCTTCGAGGCCTTCGAGTGCGGTAATATTATCCGCGCCGTAATCTTTATTCGGCGACTGATTATTGGTATCTGCCATAGCTGCAAAAATACGAAATTCCGGCCGTAAAACCTAAGTTTTTGTCCGTGATAAACGTACGGTTACGCCTTGCGGGAAAAGGCCGGGCGGGGAGGCTGCACAACCAGCTTTCCCGTGGTCTGAACCAGCAGGGAAAATGGGCTATGGGGCGGCGCGGACGCCGGTGCAGGGTCAGGGTTTACGAACGTGCGGAGCGGCACCTCAGCCACCACGAGCTTGTCAGGTTTTTCCTCCGCGCCGTTCCAGCCGTCCCTGCGCTAAGGGTACGTAAAATGGCGACCGCGTAAAGTGGCTGGCGGGTACCGGGCCGTCTTCATTTTCGTCCCACACCACCCAGTGCAGCATTTCCCGGTAAGCCGCGTACCCCGTGTGGGAGCTGGGGTTGAGCAGGGCGACCAGGTCGGCCTTTACGGCAGACCAGGCCTCCCCCTCCCGCTCCCGCAACCAGGCCCGCAACGGGGCCATGCGGAAACTTTGTCGTTCCAGGCGCCCCCAGCGGGGGCGCATCGGCGCCTGGCGGGCGCGCGCGCCGGTGCGGGCTTCGCGCTGACGCAGCTTCAGGCGCCCGGCCTGGCGGGTAGCCCGCTGTTCACTGTACTGTTCACTGACCCGGCTTTTCAGCAGGCGCTTGACGTAGTGGCGCTGGCCGTGTTTGTACTTACGGCGGTTACGACCGGGTTTGGGGTCTTGAAACAGCATGATGAGCGGGCATTAGGGTTACACCCCCTAACAGCGGCTGCCGGGCAAAAAATTGCACCCTCACCTTTCCGGCTCCTTTAGCCACGTTGGCACCGGCGGCCGCGCCCTGCTGAATAACCTGCTCCTCACCCGAGCCACCCTGCTACCATAAAGCCGAGGTAAGTCCCCACCCCGTTCCCCAGAGAGCCGACCAGAATAGCGGGCAGGTAGAGGTCCATCCGGTCCAGGCTTTTCGCCAGGGCCAGGGCCGAAGAGGAGCCACCAATATTGGCCTGAGAAGCCACGGCAGCCGTGTCCACGTCCAGCTTACCCAGGGCGGTGACACCAAAGATGAGCGCACCGTGTACGACGACAATCGTGACAACCAGTGCCAGCAGCCGCCAGGCCAGGGCACCGATTTGTCCCAGTGCCGCCAGCTCGCAAAAAGCGCCGATAACGGCCAGAAAGAGGTAGACACAAAACAGGCCGACCACCTGGGTTCCGGATAAGCGCTGGACGGCGGGTAACTGCGCCAGTACCAGGGCTATGGTCGTCAGGATCAGGATTGACGGCACGGTTACGCCGAGGCTCTCGCACCAGTCCGCCAGCCACCCTGCGATCAGCAAAGACCCCAGCCCGATGCCCAGTAGTAACCCAAGTGAGATCACGCTGATACTTTCCCTGGTTCGTTCCACTTCTGCGGCCGTTACCGGTGTTTCCTGCCGCCGAGCCGGCCGGCCCCGCCGCAACAGCAGCGGCACCGCCAGCGTCACGATCATCCAGATGGCCGTGATGATGTTGTCTACCGCCGTCATTCCGGCGTACAGCACGCCTTCTTCCATTACCTCGTAATGCAGGGCTACGGCATTGAAATTGACGCTGCCGCCGGAGTAAGTCCCCGTAAACATGCCGCTGATCGCCGGGTATAAATCACCGAAATGAGTAGCTCCGTCAATCAGCCACATGCCCGCAATCACCCCCAGTACCGTACCGACACTGCCCAGCGCAAAGAGCAGCAACATGGGCGCTCCGGCCCGGCGGATACTGGCCAGGTTGACGTCCAGCAGCAGGTAAAAGATTGACAGCGGGGCCAGGTAGCGAAA
The DNA here is from genome assembly GCA_030431945.1 of Bacteroidia bacterium. Lineage (GTDB taxonomy): Bacteria > Bacteroidota > Bacteroidia > Chitinophagales > Saprospiraceae > Neolewinella. The sequence continues at coordinate 3,470 of JAUIIF010000029.1, forward strand.
AATTCCGGTGTAAATGACCGAGCCTTCCGAGGCGGAGGGCAGCAGGCCAACGTTGGCCAGGACCGCCACGAACAGGATGACCAACAGTGCCGTACTAACGTGCTTCAGCACGGTATGCCTGACCAGCCATTCGCAGAGGACAACGCTCAGGCACAGCAGGGTAAGCACAAGAAGGGGGGAAGAGAGCATCAGGCGTTTTCTTAAGTCCTAAAGCTACACAAAGTGTTAAATTCACGCACCCTCTAAGCGAGGGCATTGGCAAACCGATGGTTTAGCTGCATCTTGGCTTCCGGTTTTCCGCCGGCAATTTATCTCAACTCCTCTCCGCATCGACGCTGCAGAACACCTCCGTAAATGGCGCCTTATCCTCGGCAAAGATGCCGAAGGCCAGGGCGGTGCGCCCATCGACCTGCCCGGCCCCCTGGCCGGGATGGACGCCACGCTTGAAGCGCTCTACGCGGGTCAGGACCGCCAGGGGGGGCTGGGGCGCTCCAGCCCCAACGTAAACCGCTGGCTGGGAGATATCCGCAAATATTTCCCGACGGATACCGTCCAGCTGCTCCAGCGCGATGCGCTGGAACGGCTCGGCCTCAAACAAATGCTGCTGGAACCGGAGCTACTGGAAACCATTGAGCCCGACGTACACCTCATCGGCACCTTGCTGAGCCTGAAAAACCTGTTGCCCGATCGCAGCCGGGAGTCAGCCCGGGCCGTGGTAATGAAAGTCGTCAAAGAAATTGAAAAGCAGCTCAAGCGCCCCATCGAGCAGGCCATCAGTGGGCGGCGGCGACAGCATAACCGAAACCGGCGGCCCCGGCACCAGGATATTGACTGGGATCAGACCATTCGGGTCAACATGAAACACTATCAGCCGGAATACAAGACCGTGCTTCCGGTAAATCTGCGGGGCTTGTCCCGGTCCAAGACCGGGCTGAAGCACGTCATCCTGTTGATCGACCAATCGGGATCAATGGCCTCCTCGGTAGTTTACGCCGGTGTCCTCTCCTGCATTCTGGCCAGCATCCCGACCCTGAAGACCCGGATTATTGCTTTTGACACCAGTGTGGTTGACCTTACCGACCAGCTCCCTGACCCCCTGGAATTGCTCTTTGCCATTCAGCTCGGCGGCGGGACGGATATCGGCCGGGCGCTCCGCTACGCGGAGCAGCTTAACGTGGCGCCCCGCGACACGGTACTGGTACTGCTGAGTGATCTCTTTGAAGGTGGCTCCGTGGAGGGCATGCTGGCCAGTGTCCGCCGGCTCCAGCAAAGCGGCCTGACTTTTATTCCGCTCCTCGCGCTGAGCGATGAGGGCGCACCTGCTTACGATAAGGAAGTCGCCGCCCAGCTTACGGAGCTGGGGCTGCAGCCCTTTGCGAGTACTCCGGGAGCCTTTGCGGAGGTGCTGGCAGGAGCGCTCTATGGCTAAAAACTCGTATCCACCACCCGGAGTCGCTTGTACTTGCCGGTCCGGAATTTACGCTGACCGAGAAATTTATTGATCAGGAAACCGGTACCGATGGAGGTCAGGGAAATCATTAAATCACGGTTCTCGTAGTTGGTCAGCGGGTCACCATCCGTACCGTTGCCGACCAGGGCCCAGAAGGACCAGCCGACCCCGAAAGTCATCAAACTGTACCCGACGGCCGCGCCGGCGGTGGTACCGCGGTGGACAATGTCAATTTCCTCCAGCATGATGTACCGGTCATTAATGATCAGGGCCTGGATATCGGGCCGCATCTCCCGGATAAAGCCCTCCTGGTAAAATTTATCGCCCTTCAGGCGGAATTTCAGCCGCTCTCCCTCGTAAATACGATCGGACTGAGAGGCCGTGAGTTTTTCAAACAGCAGCACCTTCTGGGCGCGGACGCAGGTGCAAAACAGGACGAGGAGGAGCAGGGTAAAGAGTCGCATAGCCGAAAGATAGGGCAGCAACCCCAATGGTTGGTTATCCCCGGTATTTCGCTGGCAGCATCCGCTGCGCCGGGGGCCTCCCCCGGTCGGTGAGGACGGCTTACCACGAAATGCGGCGCTGCCCCGCCCCGCTGAGCGCCAACTAATCACCTAAATCCCTACCTTACCTGCCTAACTACAGCCTCCCGGATGAAAATCAATTATTTCCCCCTGCTTGCTCTTTTAGTTTTTTCCCTGGCATCCTGCGGCCCCGCCCAGGAAACGCCGGCCAAAGAAATGACCGACGCAGAGCTGCGGGCACACGCCAACGATCTCGCTCACGAATACCTGATCACCGACGGGCACGTTGACCTGCCTTACCGGCTCAAAGTCAAAAATTTTCGCCTCGACAAAGAATACCTGGGTATTCCCATCCAGACGGACGAAGGAGACTTTGACTACCAACGCGCCGTGGAAGGCGGTCTGGATGCTCCGTTTATGTCCATCTACATTCCCAGCCGGCTGCAGGAAGAACCGGGGGAAAGTCCGAAACTGGCGGACAGCCTGATTAACATGGTCCGTGGCATTGCCGCGGCACACCCCGACAAGTTCCGGATCACGACCAGCACGGAGCAGCTGCTGCAAAATTTTGCTGACGGCGTCATGAGCCTGCCCATGGGTATGGAGAACGGCAGCCCCATCGAAGACAAGATCGAGCGCGTAGCGGAGTACCACGCCAAGGGCATCCGCTACATTACCCTCACCCACGCCAAAGACAACCTGATCTGCGACAGCAGCTACGATACCACCCGCACGCACAACGGGCTGAGCGACTTCGGCCGGGAGGTCGTCCGGGAAATGAACCGCGTCGGCATCATGGTAGACATCAGCCACGTTTCGGACTCCACCTTCTGGCAGGTTGTGGAACAGACCGACGTACCGATGATCGCCAGTCATTCCAGTGTTCGTCATTTCACCCCCGGCTTCGAACGCAACATGAACGACGAAATGATTAAGCGCCTCGGAGAGGAGGGTGGCGTTATCCAGATCAACTTCGGCTCCACTTTTCTGGACGGTGCCCTACGGGCACGTCAGGACAGTCTGCGGGAGGTTTTCCGTGAACGCCTTGCCGAGGCCGGCCTTGAGTACGGCGACGAGGGGACGGAAGCCATCGAGCAAGCTTTTGAGCAGGAATTCCCCACCCTTTACGCTGATGTGGAAACGGTAGCGGATCATATTGACCGGGTTGTGCAGCTCGCCGGGGTAGACCACGTTGGCTTCGGATCGGACTTTGACGGGGTGGGAGACTCGCTGCCCACCGGCCTCAAGGACGTCGCGGATTATCCTAACCTCCTGTACACACTCCTGAAACGCGGGTATACCGATGAGGACCTCAGGAAAATGTGCTCCGGCAACGTTATCCGGGTCTGGAAGGCGGTGGAGGCCGCGGCGGCACCTTAAGTACCGGAGTATTTTCACCGGCTGCCGGCCGGAAGGACAACGGAATGGTCTACTTCCTTTTACGGAGGTGGGGCGGTCTTCATTGCCGGCGCGCAAAGATATTTGCCCGACAAAAATCCCGTAACCATGGCAACCGTCCGCTTTGTTCCCTACACCCCCGCCCACCGGCAAGCCTGGTACGACCTTAACGAAGAGTGGATCAGCCAGTACTTTACGATGGAAGCCTCGGACTACCACGTACTGGAAGACCCCGAAGGGACCATAATCGACCAGGGTGGGCACATCCTCATCATGGAAGTTGACGGCATCCCCGCCGGTACGGGCGGGCTCCTGAAAATGACCAGCGGTAAGTACGACTACGAACTCGTCAAGATGTGTATCGCCCCCTCCCAGCGGGGCCGGGGGCTGGGGTACCAGCTGGGGCTGGCCCTGCTTGATCTGGGCCGGTCCGTCGGTGCCCGCTCCCTTTATCTGGAAAGTAATGACCGCCTGGCCCCGGCACTGGAGGTGTACCGCAAGCTGGGCTTTAAGGACGTTGCGGGTGCCCCCAGCCCTTACGCACGCTGTAACGTACAGATGGGTGTGCAGCTATGAGGATCCGAAAAAAAGCAGCTCTTTCCGGCCTGGCGGCCCCCCTCGTCTTTGCCTGCGCACTGGTTACGTTCGGCTACCTAAATGCTGACTTTGATTTTTTTAACGACTTCGTGAGCGAACTCGGAGCAACCGGTGCGCCCAATGCTTTGGGTTGGAATCTGCTGGGGTTCGCCACCGTCGGGGTGTTACTGACGGTCTTTGGCCTGGCTTACGGCAAGGTTATACAGGACAGGCCAACGGGCGTACTGCTGGCTTTTTTTGGCTTCGGTTTCGGTTTAACGGCCCTACCTACCAACCTGGAAACAACAGACACCCCGTTAGCAAAAGCTCACGTCATTGCCATTTGCCTCGCGCTGGCTTGCTGGCTGCTTGGCCTTGCCAGGATGTCAGCGAACCAACGTCTCGACCCGCGCATCAGGGTGCGCGCAAAGGTGGCGGCGATCCTGATTGTTATCCCCATCATCGGGTTCACTCTCGGGTTTTGGTCGATGCCGTTAACGCATCGTTTGGTCTTCCTGGTGGTCTTTGGCTGGACGTCTTTAACGGCAGCAGGATTATTGCGCGGGAACCATGACGACAGAAGGCCGCTCAGGAACTGATTTCTGCGGCCAGCGTTGCTAAAACCTTCTTCATTTTTCGCTCTATGTACTTGAAGGGCATGGCCTCCTTACCGGTATAAATAAAGAGGAGAGCGTACTGTTTTTCCGGCGGTGTTTTGTCCTCCGTGTGCGCACCGATGATGCTTTTGTGCAATCGGTAAGCTTCCCGCAACCGTCGTTTCAGAAGGTTCCGGTCCACGGCATGTTTAAACTTTCGCTTGGGGACTACGAAAGTAGCCTGAAAGGGAAAAGTACCCCGTACTTCTTCGGTAGCCACGAAGGCTACCCGAATGGGATAAGCATTCGCCATTCGGCCTTCCTGGCCGAAAAGGCGGCCAATTTCCTTGCGGGACTTGAGCCTTTCGTTGGAATGAAATTTATGCACGGACGGGAAAAACGATTTTATTGAAATGATCGGGAAGGAATTCGTCCCTACTCCGCCCCGGCGAACGCGGCGACAATCTTCGCCATCCGCTTGGAGTTGACGCCCAGGTCACTGTGTCCTACCCGGCTTGCACTGCGGAAGTGAATCAGCTTTGCTTCTTCGTCGATGAGGAATTCCACGTCATCCACGAAGGGGATGGGCCAGGTTTTGAAGGTGTAATGCAGGTAATTGTCCGTGGCAGACTGCAGTTCCGTCCGTTTCATGTTATCCACCACTTTCATCAATCGTTCTTTGGCGGCGGCGGCCGTTCCCTGAAAGCTGATGGGGTCGCGCTTTTTGGCGGCCTGGTCGGTCTGGGTGCTCACGCAGTTAGGGCTTTGCGGGCAGGGTTTCAGTTCGTTGGGCATCTGATCGTAGTCGTGAATTAGTGTGCTGAGCGCCGCTTTATCCGGCGCGGGCACGGTGGGGGTTAGGGCCAGATCGGCCAGAAGTTTATCGTCGTTCAGGCGGTGAACTTCCGCCAGCAGTTGCGGGCCGTCCGGCCCGGATAGGTAATGCAACAACCCGTAGTTGCGTTCACCACTGAGCGGACTTATTCGATACGGGTTCGGCTCATCTGCCCCGGTATATGAGTGGGTAAGCCCGCTGGCCGTTATTTCATGGATGGGGAAACCGTTTTCTTCCACACGACTGATTTCGGCCAGGTGGCGATCTCCGCTCAGCAAGAGTAACAGGGCGGGGCGGGTCTCCGCCAGCAGCTCCAGCAATCGCCGGCGGGCCGTAGGGAAAAGATCCCATTTTTCGTAGCCATGTTCCTGGGGCAAGACCTGAATGCTGCTGGCAATCAGGTGAGCGTCTGCCGTGCTGCCACGCAGCTCCTGCTCCAGCCAGCTCCACTGTTCTTCCCCCAGTACATCTCCGGTTTCGTGCTGCCCGTACCGATGGCCCTTCCGCGTGGGGGGCATGGTCGGATCCCGGAAATACCGGGTATCCAGCAGGATAACTTTTACCGTCAGACCGGCCTGCTCCACCAAATAACTTTGGTAGCCGCCGGGATGCTTGCGGACGGCAGCCGTTGCGGGCACGTCTAAAAAATCAAGCATCAGTTCTTTCGCCGCGTCTTTATGTGGCCATTCCTTACCGCCGTCGTTGACACCGTAGTCGTGGTCATCCCAAATACCGTAGAGGAGGGGCGTCTTTTGGACGAAAGCTGCGTACTGGGGCGCCTCTTTCTGGCGGGCATAGTCTGCCGCCATTTTTTCCATATCCTCGGTATCTGAGTAGACGTTATCGCCGAGCCAGAGCCACACGTAAGGGTCGTGGCTACTGATGGTTTGCCAGTAATCCTGCGGCTTGTCTTGCCGGTTGCAACTGCCGAAAGCGATGGTGAGCACGGGCGCTGTGGGGGCGGGTACTATTTCCGTCACCTGCGCGGGCATGGCTGCGGAGTTGGCCGCCTGGTAGAAGAGATACGCCACGAAGGCCAGGGCCAGGGCAACAACAATTTTAAGGCTGGTTTTAAACATAGCGGCGGCGGACTAGGGCGATGAATTCCCGGGCCGTTTCCACCTTGTCTTCCTCCGCCCAGTCAAAGCGACGCGCCAGGCTGGCCAGCACCGGCTGGGCGGCGGCCATTGATCCGGAGGTATTCAGGGTACGCAGGGTGGTATTGAGCAGGTCGTTGTCATCACCAAATAATGCTTTACTGAACAGCACCCGGTTGTTGATGGTCAGAGACCGCGTCAGGTCCTTGAGCGGCTGCGGGCCGAAGGGGTTTCCGTGCTCATCTTCTGAAAACAGTGTCTTCAGCTTGGCGTCTAATGACGGGGAAGGGGCTGGTGGCGGCGTTGGCCGGGGAACTTCCACCGGCGGCGGAGTGGGCTGCGGACGGGGAGCCGGCGCAGGGGCAGCAGGAGCTGGGGGTGGCGCGGGAGCGGGTGGCGGAGGGGGCGCGGCCGCAGGTGCCGGCGTCGGGGCCGGAGGAGCGGGCGGAGGAGCCGGCGGCGGTACTGCTGCTACGGCAGGAGGAGCCGTATGAACGGCGTACAACTCGTACAATTCCCGTAAGTAACCCAGCATCAGGTCACGCTCCATAGCGGAGATTTTTCCTCCATCATCCAGTTGCAGGCTTTTGTGGAGGGCATTGATGCGGCTAATCAGGCGGTCGGCGGAAGACTGTGACATGGGTGGCTGGTAGTTTGCGTTCTTTAGTAGTTTTGGTTCTTTGATCCGTTGTCGTTATGCTACTTTTGGGGCCGGAAAGATAAGAGTAGTACGTTAGTAAAGGTCAACAACTAACAGACTAACGAACCAACAGACCAAAAGACTATGTTCCTTGAACCAAATTTTAGCGGTCAGCGCAGTGGCTGGATTGAAGTTATCTGCGGCAGTATGTTTTCGGGTAAAACGGAGGAACTGATCAGGCGGTTGAAACGGGCCCGCATTGCGGGCCAGCGCATCGAGGTTTTCAAACCTAAGATCGACACCCGTTACGGAGAGTCCAGGGTAGTCTCTCACGACAGTAATTCCCTGCTGGCCACCCCGATTGCGGATACGCGGCGGCTGTTGGAGGTTCCGGACAACGTTACGGTAATCGGACTGGATGAAGCCCAGTTTTTTGATCCCGATGTCGTCCGCCACGTACAGACGCTGGCGGGAAGGGGGAAACGCATCATTATTGCCGGGTTGGACATGGACTTCAGGGGCGAACCCTTCGGCCCTATCTGCAACCTGCTGGCCGTAGCGGAATACATTACCAAGGTCCACGCTATCTGCTCGCACTGTGGCAACCTTGCCACGCACTCCTACCGACTCACACAAGACCAGAATACCGTTGTCCTCGGGGAAAAAGACCTTTATGAAGCCCGCTGCCGCCGGTGCTACAGCATGGGAAATATCCTGGAGCTGAAGTAGCTGAAAAGCAAAGCCCGGCCCCTTTCACAAGAAAAGAGCCGGGCTTATCACCAGGGGATTTGGCTTTTAGTGGTTATGCCCACTGTGGTCATCGCCATCGTGGCTATGCTCGCCGACCAGTTCATTGGCGGCACCAATGGCTGCATTCATCGCCGTTTCTACTTTGGCGATATCGGCAGCTTCTTCCTTGATGTAGGTGATGATGGCTTCATTATCCATGCTGCCGCGCAGGTCATCCAGGGACTTCAGGTTTTTCATCCAATCCATCATTCCGTCGTTTGCATCCTCCAACTGTTCGTAAGCGGCCATCAGCAAATCCTTACGGTCTTCACTAATATCAGCTGCCTCCAGTTGTTGTTTGAGGGCTTCTTCTGCTGCCGTGATGTTTCCCATCAGGGGCATCACCCGGTCGTGGCCTTCCATCATGGCATCATAGGCCGTTTGCTGAGCTGCCTGGGCGGCTTCCGTTGCTGCTTTTTCCACAGCTGCGGTATCTTCTCCGCAAGACGTCAGGCCCAGACCGAAAATCAATAGTAAACTCAAGTAACGCATATCATTTGGTTTAAAAGCGTGTTGCCGGTACTTCCGGTTCGCGGCGCAAAGATACGATTGCTGCAGAACAGCAAAAGCGAAGGAAAGAATATAGTTCAGGGCAAGCGGGCCGAAGGGTAACCTACTTTGCCTGAGCCGGCTATGCTCCATTCGTAATCATCGTTTCGTGGGGAGGTTGGGGCTAAATATTTTTCACCCCCTGAGATCAAAGCGGTTTCAGCGGAGTTTTTCGGCCAGGTTGTTGTCTGTACCAGGAAAATGGAGGCAGCATAAAAAAAGGGTGCCCCCAACTCCGGGACACCCTCACCATTTGAGACTAGTAATACAATCTTTAGAGTAGTACTTAATCGATTTCGATGTCTCCGTAGCTGGTGGAGATATCAATTGTTCCTTTTCCTTTGCCCGGCATATGGCCGGTAACGGACTTTGATGACCCGCTTTTATTTACGCTTACGTTAGCCCGGCTGGAGTCATAGGAAATTCCGCCGTAGCGGGTTTTCAAATCCAGGTCGTAGCCCGCGTCGCTGTCTATGTCGAGCTCTACGTCGATGTAGTTGACCCGGATGTAGACCCGCTCGAAGCCCGTACGTAAATGTTCGATCTCCAGATCACCGTAAGAAGCGTCGACTTCAATTTCTTTAAGGACTTCTCCGATGATGATGTCGCAATAGTTCCCATCGAGGTACACCCGGCCGACGCTTTCGATCTCGAGGTCGTTATAATTCCCGTTCAGGCGGAGTTCCCGGGCACTTTCCACCTCTATTTCTTCGTAGCCGGCATCGATGGACAGGCGGCCGCTAACCGGGCCGATCCGCGTTTCGCTGTAGCGGCCATCGTACCGCAAATCCGCGGCTTTCCGAATTTCATTTCCATCGCAGTACCGCACCCTGAACGTGCTGTTCTCGCCGAGTTCATCCACGCGGGCAGAACCATAGCTCACGCTGATTTCGTTGCGCCCGGTGAGGTCTCCGGCCACCAGATTACCGTAGCCGACGCTGAGGTTGGTGTTACCGCTAAGGTCCGGCAGGTTGACATCACAGTACTTGGCTTCCGTTTCGAGGCTGGCGGAAGCGGGCATTTTCACCCGGTAATAAACTTTGAAGTCGTTGGAATTATGGCCGCCGCGCATGGATGGCCATTCTCCGGCAAAGATAGATTCGATGATGCCCTTACTCCGGCTCTTGGAAGTGCCGATGTTGGTAATGGCCGTAGCGCTGTTGGCACCCCCCGTGAAACTTACCTCGATTCGGTCAAACGTGCGGTTGGCATCGTCCTGATCGGAAGCAGAAACCTTTACCCGGACGTCGATTTTAACTTCGTTACGATCCCAGGTCTCTACGGTAATTTCTCCGTAACGGTTGGCCAGGCGTACGTCACCATCTCCATCGACCTTAAAAGTCTCGGTGTAGGTTTTTTCGTAATCCTGTCGCAGCAGGGGGAAAGGCCCGTCTTTGGCCCCGAGTGGAAGCACCAGCGCAAATGCCAGGGCCATCACTATGGATTTTCTGATGTTATAAATCATTGGAATTTTGTTGAGTAGTAGAACGAGGTGCCGTAGCGTCCTCTGGAATATGCTGCTGAATTCGCAGTAAAATATCGAGCTTGGTGCGGTAGGTCTCGATGAGCCGGTCAACGAGTGCCGGCCGTTGGGAAACAGGAACTTCCAGCAGGGCGGCCCGGATTTCTTCGGTGGCGGCATCCATTTCGGACAGGTCGTGCAGTAGTTGCGGGTCATGGTTGACCAACTCAACTTTAGTGAACTGCGCCGCAATTTCGCTGCGGTAATACGATTCTGCCTCGACCAATTCCGGGCTGATCCGCTGCAGCTCTGCTGCCAGTTGGTCTTCTTCAGCGGTATCATAGCCCACCTTGCTGCCAATGGTAAAAGAGGCAACGATCAGCAGGAGTACTGCAGCAGCCAGGCCGAGCATTTTCAACCGGCGGCCGCGAACGGCCCGCAATGGTGGCATGGGGGTGGCGCCGGCAGCGGGGGTCATTGCTGAAAAGACCCTGCCTTCCAGGCGGAGAGGCGGAATACTATCGTCGAAAGCTTCGCGATTGCTGGCGATGAAAGACTCCAGCGGGTCATTATCGTCATCACTTGCCCCTAGCGTCCTTTCAATTTGCCCCCAAACACCTAATGGTGGCTGTTCGCTATCAAAAGCAGCGCGGTTGCTGGCGATGAAAGACTCCAGGGAACCTTCAGTGTCTGCATCCAGCACCGCCTCAATGCTTTCCCAAACACGCAGTGGTGGCTGCCCGTCATCAAAGGCTGTTCGATTTTTGAGGATAAAATCCTCGAGCTTATTCGTCGGCATAAGAGGATTATTTTTGTTCGTTCAGTAAGGCAGCGAGCCGCTTACGGGCCCGGCTGTATTGGGACTTACTTGTCCCGATACTTATGCCCAGAATCTGGGCAATTTCTTCGTGGTCATAGCCTTCAAAAAGATAAAGGGACAGCACCACCCGGTAGCCCTCACTGAGCTGTAGCGTTGCCCGTTTTATTTGCTCAACACTTAGTTGCTGGGTGCTCAGCGCGGGTTCTGCCACGTCCGTTGTTTCCTGCGCCGTATCGTGCCGGTTGGGGTCCAGATCGGTCGTCAGCAATCGCCGCTTTTTGAGGTGGTCGATACAACGGTTCACGACGATGCGCTTGATCCAGGCACTAATGGAAGCTTCAAAATTGAAGGTTTCGATTTTACCGAAGATGTCAACAAAAGCCACTTGCAAAACATCTTCTGCGTCGTGGGCATGCCTGAGCATTCTCAGGCAGAGGTTATACATCGGCTTAGCGTAATGGCCGTAGAGGGCTCGTTGGGCGGTACGGTCCCGACGTTGGCACCCCAGTACCAATTCGCGATGGGTATCGCGATATTCCGCGGCGGTTGGCATGGTTTGTATGGTTGGCTGTGCTACCACAATGGTTGATTAGTTGCTGTTGTTGTTAACAAGGACGGTAAGGGCAATATAGGGTTGCACGATTACGGACTGCTATTCGAAAAACTTTTTTTGCTCCTGCGTCCGCGCCAAAACTGCCTGAAGCTTACGTTTATTCTGCCGGCAACGGAATAGATACTTCCTTGGTCGGGGAGGCGCGACTTCAGGCCATGGCTGCCGGCGTAAATCCTTCGGAGTGCAGGCTTAGATTACACATCTCCCCGGTGCCGGTCCAGCTTAAGTAACACCGCGATCATGATCGTGAAGCTGAGGAGGGAAGACCCCCCTTTGGAGAGGAAGGGTAAGGGGATACCGATGACGGGCATCAGGCCCATGGTCATGCCGATGTTCACCAGTACGTGAATAAAGATGATGCCGGCAATTCCGTAAGCGTACGCCCTGACAAAGGTTCTCTTCTGGCGTTCTCCGATGATACTGATCCGCCAGAGGAGTGCCAGAAAGGCCAGGATGACCATTGCCGAGCCCAGCAGTCCTTCGGCTTCGCCCACGGCACTGAAAATAAAGTCTGTTTCCTGCTCCGGTACGTAATCGTATTTCGTGATGGTCCCTTCGCCGAGGCCTTTGCCACTGATGCCACCGGCGGCGATGGCGAGTTTAGACTGGGTAATATTGTAGAGCGCCCCTCTTTCGGTAAGGCGATCCGGGCGTAGCCAGGCATCGATCCGGTCTTGCTGGTGCTGACGCAGGACGTTGTAGAACGTGAAATTGGCCGCAGAGGCAATCAGGATACCCCAGATCAGGGCGCCGGAGGTAAGCAGCACCAACTGACCGTTTCGCCGCAAAAGGTGATAGGCAGAAAGGGCAACGAAAGCGCTGCCTAATGCGGCCAGTATTTGCCAGCCTAAGCCATGAGCGAAATGGAGATAAGCGGCACCGGCCAGGGTGGACAATGTGCCCAGCACCCACCAGCGCATACGCCGGGGGACTGAAACGGCCAGGATCAGGAGAAGTGCCCCCAGAAGTACACCAGCCAGCAGGGCCGGAGGTTGCAGGATGCCCAGGATAAACATCAGCGCAGAAAACCCGCCAAAAATCAGGATGAGGGGAGAAAGCCCCTCCCGGTACATGACCAGCAGGAAGGAGATGAAGACCAGTCCGGACCCGGGGTCCGGCTGCAGGATGATAAACACTGCGGGCAACCCCATGATCAGGAGCGCACTGCCAATACTGCCCAGCTGGTTCAGTTTTTCACTCCACTGGCTCAGAAAAGCAGCCATGGCCAGGGCGGTACCGAATTTAGCCAACTCACTGGGTTGAAAAGTATATCCGGCGATGCTGAACCAGGAGCGGGCATTATTGATGTCCTTGCCCACCAGGAGTACCAGGATCAGGAGGAACAGGGTGACTCCGTAAATGGGATAGGAGCCGATGAGCCAAAAGTCGCGGTCAATAAAATGGTTGATCACAAACCAGGCCACGAGGGAAATGAGTGCCCAGGGAATCTGCTTACCGAGGGGGGAGGCCAGGATGGTGGTAATGTCCCAGTTGTAGCCTTCCGGAGGCCGGCCTACGGAATACAGCATCAGCATTCCGGCAAAAACCAGAAAGATGTAGAGGACGACCGTCGGGAGGTCATTCCTGGTTTTCTTTACCGATAGGGACATGTGAAGATGGCAGAGCCGATGGGCTTAGTACATGCGGAGCAATTCGTTTTCTCCTACTTTGTCTTTAACG
>JAUIIF010000030.1 GCA_030431945.1 Bacteroidia bacterium
CAAGGGAATCGGCTTCATCATCCCCAATGAAATCAGCTTTACCCCGCTTCCTGAGTACGCCCTGAGTATCGACGAAGTGGAGGCCCGGACGGGGATCAATTTTTTCTCAGAACTGTTGCCCAAAGACGAAGAGGCAGACCTGGAGGCTGTAGGGAACCCTGACCTCTGGCCCTTCAGCAAGAAGAAATACGACAAACGGGTGAATGACTGGAACAAGGTACAGTAAGGCAACGGAGGCTGAATAACGAAATGCACAGCCAGTCCTGAAATCAGGCCTTTGCTAAGGTCCGGAGGTCCGCCTTTCGTAGCGAGCGGGGCTTGCCCCCTCGGAATAGTTGTGCAAATTGTTATACACACGGCTACGGGCGATTTTCCCATTACTCCGCCATCTTCCGTACCTTGCCCCTGACCGATTAACGAACTAAAAGACTAACGAACTACTCCTATGGCCACGCCTGATCAATTTCGCACCGTAATAGAAGAAGGATATACCTTTAAAGGCCCCAGCTTTGTCCTGGGAGGGGCTATGCTGGGAGAGGAGACCCTCACGGGCGCGCACGTCCGGATTCCGCTGGAAACCCTCAACCGCCACGGCCTGATTGCCGGAGCAACGGGTACGGGCAAGACGAAAACATTGCAGATCATCGCCGAACAACTAAGTCGTGAAGGCGTACCCAGCTTGCTCATGGACATTAAAGGAGACCTCTCCGGCATTGCCATTGCGAGCGCTGGCCATCCTAAGATTGATGAGCGCCACGCAGCGATCGGCCTTCCGTTCGAAGCCAGTGGCAGCCCCGTTGAATTGCTTACCCTCAGCGAAGAACCCGGCGCCCGGCTGCGGGCTACGGTCGTGGAGTTCGGTCCCGTCCTGTTCTCCAAAATGCTTGACCTGAATGATACCCAGTCGGGCATCGTTGCGGTAACCTTCAAGTATGCTGAAGAAAATAAGCTGCCGCTGCTGGATTTGAAGGACTTTCGCAAAATTCTGCAGTGGATTACCGGCGAAGGTAAAAAGGAAATTGAAGCGGATTACGGGCGCATCAGCACGGCAAGTACGGGAGCCATCATGCGCAAAATTGTGGAATTGGAAAGCCAGGGGGCCGAAGCGTTTTTTGGGGAAACCAGTTTTGATGTAGATGACCTGACCCGCCTCGATGAGCTCGGACGCGGCATGGTTTCCATCATTCGCCTGACCGACGTGCAGGACAAACCCAAGCTGTTCAGCACCTTCATGTTGCAACTCCTGGCGGAGGTCTACGCGACCTTCCCCGAAGAAGGTGACCTGGACCGCCCCAAGCTGGTCATCTTTGTCGACGAAGCCCACCTGGTTTTTGAAGAAGCCACCGACGCCCTGCTGGATCAACTGGAGGCCATCATCAAACTGATCCGCTCAAAGGGCGTAGGCTTGTTTTTCGTAACGCAGAACCCCGCAGATATCCCCAGCGATGTTCTGGGGCAGCTGGGCCTCAAAGTCCAGCACGCTCTGCGTGCTTTTACGGCAAAAGACCGCAAGGCCATCAAGCTGGCCAGTGAGAATTACCCCCTGACCGATTTTTACGACGTAGATACCGTCCTGACGGAACTCGGTACCGGGGAGGCCCTGGTGACGGCGCTCGACCGCAAGGGGCGGCCAACCCCGCTGGTGCGCACCATGCTCCGCGCCCCGGAGAGCCGGATGGATGTTTTGACCAAAGCCGAAATTAAAGACATTGTGCAGCGGAGCCCGCTCGTCCGGAAGTACAACCAGGAAATTGACCGTGAAAGTGCTTACGAAATCCTGGAAGAGAAAATGGAAGCAGCTGCCAAAGCTGCGCACCGGGCAGAGATGGAGGCGCAACGGGAAAAAGCCGCTAAGAGCTCCAGCCGCTCCCGCAGAAAGGAGAAATCGATGTTTGAGGAAATTATGTCCAATACGACTACCCGTCAGATTGGCCGCACGGTTGCCCGGGAGTTCACCCGGGGCCTGCTGGGGGTACTGGGCATCAAGACCCGTCGGTAAAATACAGTTGGCCCCCAGCGCCTGCAACACCCTTCACCAGACCAGCTACCCATATGGCCAATCTTATCGCCTCCGCCCTGGCCCGGATCGAAAAATTACCCAAAGGGTTACAGAATCGTGCCCTCAATTTCGCCTTTGGGCGAGCCGTACCCTTCGTACGGACTACGGGAGTGCACTACGATAAAGTAAGTGCCCGGGAATGGCGGGCACACGTACCGAATAAGCGGCGCGTCCAGAATCACCTGCAACAGGTGCACGCCGGTGCAATGATTGTCCTGGCAGAATCCGTCGCCGTTACCATGATGGGCATGAGCCTGCCCCCGGAGCGGTTGCCGCTGGTGAAAAGCCTGGAGGCAAAGTTCGTCCGCCGGTCCAGTGGGGCCATCCGCGCAGTGGCCAGGCTGACGGAAGCACAACTGGACCTGATCAAAACCGCACCGAAGGGCGAAGTGGTCATCGAGGTGGAAATACTGGACGAAACGGGGGAGGTCCCTGCCGTGATTACGGTCGTACCGGCATGGACGACGAGGTAGGAGCGGAGGGCGGAGCTCAGCTTGCGAACCACCTTGCCTGGCACCTGCGGCCGCGCCTGACCACACTGCCCAAACCGGCTTGCAGGACGTAATAACCTTTGCTTTTCCGCCACCCTTTAGGCACTCAGGACAACTAATCTGCGCAGGAAATTGTATCTTAGGGCAACGCAATTACCGCCGCATGGACCAAGTAAAGCCTACCGCACTTAATGAGCAGGAAGCAGAAAAATTAGAACGAATCGCTTTCATTTTGAAAACGGTTGCGCATCCCCTGCGGTTAGGCATCGTCCATTTGCTGGAGCAGCACGCCCGGTTGAACGTTACGGATATCTGCGAGGCACTGGGCTACGAGCAGTCCCTGGTCAGCCACCACCTGCAAAATATGAAGCTGAAAGGAATCCTGTCCGTGAAGCGCGACGGCCGCTCCATGATGTACTCCCTCAAGGAGCGGGACGTAAGTCTGATCATCGAGTGCCTCGAGAATTGTCAGTGTAATATGTAAACAGCCGGTTGGCCACAGGCCGTAAACGGATAAGTATTTTTGATTTGTTCCAAAAAGCGACAGTGTCGCATTAACTTTGCGGTTGCTCCGTCGTTTTACGGGGGCTAGTTACCTTACTATGGCGTTTTGGCAGTATTTTTTACTCTTCGGCGGTGTCCTTCTCGGGGGTGGCCTCGCGCAGTTGTTGCAGGGCCGGGAGAACCGGGTACAGCAGGATTACCTGCCGCTCCTGCTGTCTTTCAGCGGAGCCTACCTGCTGGGTATTGCTGCCATGGAGCTGATGCCCACCGTATTCCGTAATCCCGATTACCATACCGGCGTTTGGTTACTTGGCGGCTTTTTTATCCAGCTGTTGCTGGAGGGGCTGAGCCAGGGCGTGGAGCATGGTCACGTACATGCTCACCAGCACCAGGGCTACCGCTACGGCCTTACCGTCATGCTGGGGCTGGGCCTGCACGCACTGCTGGAAGGGCTGCCGCTGGGGTCCGTGGCGGACATCGGCCAGGAAGGCCACCAACACCTGCACATCAACGGCAATCATTTACTGGTGGGCATCGTGCTGCACAAGATACCGGCAGCCTTTGCGCTGGGGCTGCTGCTGTTGTACTCGGGGTATTCCAGAAACTTTACCTGGGCCTGCCTGATCGTTTTTGCATTTCTTTCGCCGCTCGGGGCCATCATTGGCGAAGTGATCAGTATTGACCCCCAGTGGCAAAACCGGGTGTTGGCCCTTGTGATCGGTAGCTTTCTGCACGTTTCCACGACCATCCTCTTTGAAGCGGACGGCAGCCGGGAACACGGTATTTCCACGAAGAAATTCGCGGTAGTGGTACTGGGCATGCTGGTGGCCTACCTGACGGCACATTAAGTAGACACGCCGTTTCTCATTATCTCCCCATCGTAGATTCTCCTTTATCCGCCCCGGTTGCCGCGGGGGAAAAGGCGACCTTTGTCAGGACAAATACCCCTTGTCATGTCCACCGTTTCCCGTACCTCCGAGCAACTCCGTTCCCTCGGGCTCTTCCTTACCCTGGGAGGGGCCGTCTTGTTTTCCTGCAAAGCCATTGTTATTAAGCTGGCTTACCAGGATTTCTCGGTTCCCAGTATTGTTTTGCTGGGGCTGCGGATGGCTTTTTCCCTTCCTTTTTTTCTCCTTATCGGGTATTTCCGTGGCGGACGAAGGGGGGAGCAGGAATCGATGCAACCCAAAGATGTACTCCTGATCATCACCATTGGCGTATTGGGCTATTACCTGGCCAGCTATACGGATTTCCTGGGCCTGCAACACCTGAGCGCCGGTATGGAGCGACTTGTTCTTTTCACCTATCCGACCATGGTGTTGCTGTTGCAGCGTACCGTTTTCGGAGTACCCATCAAGAAAATCCAGTGGTGGGCTACCCTGATCTGTTACCTGGGGATAGGACTGGCCTTCAGTGGTTCTGACTTTTATGCCGGAAACCGGTTTTGGCTGGGCGCGGGCCTGGTTTTCCTGAGTGCATTCCTCTACAGCATGTACGTTATCGGGAGCGGCCGCCTCACCCCGCGTTTTGGAAGTGTCCGCTTTACCAGCCTGGCCCTGGTCGCCGCCAGTGTGGTCGTCCTTAGCCACGTCGTGTTGAGCGGTAACTCCTTACTGGGGCTGCCGCCCGGTCTTTACGGCTACGGATTGGTGTTAGCCATCTTCTGTACCGTAATTCCCGGTTACATGGTGACTGAAGGAATCCGCCTGATCGGGGCCAACGACGCCGCCATCCTGGGGGCCGTAGGCCCCGTGGCCACCATCGTCCTCGAATTCCTGGTACTGGGGGAATACCTCAACCTGGTACAGGCCCTGGGGGCGGTACTCGTCATCTTCGGGGTAGTACTGATTGGCCGGAGTAGATGATGCCAGCTTCTGGTCTTGCCGCAACCCGTAACCCGCAACCCGTAACCCCCAACCCGTAACCCGTATTATCTTCACCCCCCTAATCAAGCAAAAAAAGGATGCGTTTCCTTTTGTAGTCCACCAGATCAATGAAGTACTACCTCATTGCCGGAGAACCTTCCGGCGACCTCCACGGCGCCTACCTCATTCGTGCCCTCCGGGCCGAAGATCCGGCGGCAGAATTCCGGGCCTGGGGCGGGGACCTGATGGAAGCGGCAGGCGCCACCCTCGTGCAGCATTACCGGGAACTGGCTTTTATGGGGGTCGTGGAAGTAATTCGTAACCTGCCGACCATTTTGCGTAATCAGCGACGGTGTCAGGAAGACATTGCTGCGTGGGCACCCGACCGGTTGGTACTCATTGATTATTCCGGTTTTAACCTCCGCATCGCGAAGTGGGCGCGGCCGGCGGGCTTTGACATCAGTTACTACATCAGCCCCCAGGTCTGGGCGTCACGTTCCGGCCGCGTCCGGCAGATTCGGGCGAACGTGGACCGGATGCTGGTCATCCTGCCTTTCGAAGAAGCCTGGTACGCAGCCCGGGGTGTTAACGTCAGCTTTGTGGGGCATCCTTTACTGGATGTGGTGAGGGAGGCAGAAGAGGGGGCGCGCACGCAGGATGCCGGCGAAGAGGAAGGGCCGGGTAAGGGGAGGCTGCCAATGCCGTCTCTGCACGGGCGCAAAATCATTGCCTTACTGCCCGGCAGCAGGAAGCAGGAAATTCAGGCAGGGTTGCCCGTCATGCTGGCTGCGGCGGCCCGGCAACCGGACAACGACTACGTTATCGCCGGTGCCCCGGCGCAGGAGGCTGCCTTCTACGACGAAATCATTGCCGCCAGCACTGTGCCACCTCACCTGCGGGTGGTCATGAAGGAAACTTACCCCTTGCTTCAGGCCGCTCATGCTGCTATTGTCACCAGCGGTACGGCTACCCTGGAAACGGCACTGTTCGGGGTGCCACAGGTCGTTGTCTACCGGGGTAACTGGCTGGCGTACCGGATTGCCCGCTGGATGGTGGGCAGCCGCATCAAGTACATCAGCCTGGTGAATCTCGTAATGGACGCTCCCGTCGTTCCGGAGCTTATTCAGGGAGATTTCAACGCCGACAATCTGGCCGGTTACCTGGAAAAAATAATTGCCGGCCCCGTGCGGGACCGGCAATTGACTGACCTCCGGCAGCTGCGGAAGCAGCTGGGGTCAGGTGGGGCCGCTCAACGAGCCGCCCACGCGATCGTTACTTCTTCTTAGCGTTACCGAAGATGACCAGGAGGGCATAGATGAGACCCGGCAGGTAAAAGAGCAGCGTCAGCAACAGCGCAATCCAGAACTTGCTGTTCAATTCGCCCTGGTGTACGAGTACGGCTACGGGGGGCAGCAGGATGGCCAGAATAACCAGCAGCAACGTATTGGTGTCAGTAGCCGGAATCTTACCGTCCTTTTTGTCTTGCTTGTATTGCTTGATGGCTTCCCGCACCTGCTTCCGCTGGGCTTTTTTGTGGGCCCGGCGCTCCGCCGGGGTCATTGCCTTCAGAGAGGCCTTGTAAGCGGCAGCAGCGGCAACGGCATCAGCTTCCGTTTCAGCAGGGGTGGTGGCAGCCGTGTTGCCCGGTGCGACAATGATTGCGTGTGCCGGGGTGCTGAAGGCGAAGATCATCGCCAGAAGAAGGAAAAGAGTAGAAATGCGCATAGTAGGTATTGAGTGATTTCAATGAAATAAAAAGGGTGATTAATTGCTTTACCGCTTCTGCGTCCGTGGTGTTCGGTATTTCTTAAAAAATCTTACGACTTACCGTGAGGGGGGGGACTGACCTGCAGGGTAGTCCTGAGTTCCTCCACGGAGAAATTGGACGCGTAGCCAACGTTCAGCGAGCGATCGCGTAGCAGGTCCAGGCCGTTATGTGGAAGTTGTTGCAGGACCCCTTACCCGTATTGGCGCAGACTGATGCGCTATGCGCGCCGGCCACTGAAGCAGTAAGCCCAAATTAACCGGACTTTGTTTCACTTGCTCCTCATGCTGGTTTTTTTAACCAAAAAATAATTGGAGGGGCCGCAAGAATACAGTGGCTACAGGTAAAAATCTTCCTTTGTTATGGCCGCAAGGTCAATGAATAGTTGAGCAAACTTCTCCGTTACGTCCCGGAAATATCGTTCGCCCTTGGCGGCGGTAGCTTTCCGGGGGTCACCCGTACCGGTGCTCTCCGTTATTTCAGACCAGGGGCGCTCCCGCCACACCCACCCTTCTTTAAAGGCGGAGATGCGCGGCTGCCGCTCTTTACCGTCACCGGCTTCCGTAAGGGGTAAAACGAGCTCCGGGCGCAGGTGTAAGACGAGGCTTGTCTCCACTTCGTCAGCGTGGTCACCACCTTCCTCTACGTACAGTTCGCGGTCCAGTGCCTTGAACCAGTTGGTCTCCACCAGGAGCATTTCCGGAAACTCCACGCCCAACTCCCGCAGCATCGTCCGGAAGTTATTACCTCCGTGACTATTGAAGACCACCAGCTTTTTTATACCCTGCCGGTTGAGGACGGTCACCAGGTCGCGCAGAATGGCCAGTTGGGTACTGGGCATCAGGTTCATGTCCAGTTTGATGTCGTGCTGGCCGGTATTGACGCCGAAGGGAATACACGGCAAGATGATGACCCTGGCACCCGCTTCCCAGGCCAGCCTGCCCGCCTCCGCCGCAATGGCTTCGCCTTCGATGATGTCCGTCGCGTAGGGCAGGTGGTAGTTGTGGGCTTCAGTAGCCGCCCAGGGCAAAACAGCGAGTTCGTAATCAGTGGCCTTGACGGCCTTCCAGTTCGTTTCGGCCAGGAGGTAGGGGCGCATGGTTGGAGTATTGGGAGGGTTGGACTGTCAGCAGCAAATTCTAAGCGCTGCTGCAAATATCGTGTTTAAGAAACGGCCCGGGCAGCACCTGCTGCGGCAGGGCAAAACCTGATACTGAAGTGCCAATGGCCGGCAGTCCGCCGGCTCCGGGAAGGAGGCCCCGCCCCACTGTACTGGTGGTACAAGTTGTTGTTCACACGCTGCGGGTTAAGCGCTTTGCGTCGTCATCCCGGCACCGCAGCAGCAGCGTGTGCTGCTAAGGCCCGTTACCACAACTGGTGCACATTTTCCTTGATCATCTCCTCGTAGATGGTGTTCATCCCGTTTACCTGGGCCTCCGTGAGGGGCGGCAGTTCCGGGGCCGAGAGGTTGGAGTGGAGGTGCTGGATTTTGGAGGCACCCGGGATGATGCAACTTACTTCCGGAAACCGGAGAATCCACTGCAACGCCCTGGGCGCCAGGTTCGCCTCCCCGGGAAACAACGCCTTCATTTTTTCCATTGCTGCCAGCCCCAGGTCATAATTGACCCCGCTGAAGGTTTCACCTTTGTCAAACCCTGCACCTTCCCGGTTGAAATTCCGGTGATCTTCGGCACCAAAAGTGGAAGTGGGGGAGAACTTGCCCGTCAGCAGCCCCGATGCCAGCGGCACCCGGACAATCACCCCTACGTTACGCGCCCGTGCTTCCGCAAAAAACAGTTCAGAAGGGCGTTGCCGGAACACGTTGAAAATGATCTGTACCGTCGTCACGTTGTCGTACTGCATTCCCTTCAGGGCTTCTTCCACTTTCTCTACGCTCACGCCGAGGTGCCTGATTTTGCCCTCTTCCCGCAAGCGCTCAAATAAACCGAAAATCTCCGGGCGGTAGTAAACTTCGGTGGGCGGGCAGTGCAGTTGAATCAGGTCGAGCGTCTCCAGGCCGGTGCGGCGCAGGCTGTCCTCCACGTAAGTGCGCAGGGCCTGTTCGGTGTAACCCTCATTAAGGTGAGGGGTGATCTGGCGCCCACACTTAGTCGCGACGTAAATTCTTTCCGAGCGGCTTCTGACGACCCGGCCGACGGCCTCTTCACTCAGACCGGCGGAGTAAACATCCGCCGTGTCAATAAAATTAACCCCGGCGTCAATGGCGGCGTGCAGAATGCCTTCGGCAACTTTGTCGCTGAAGGGGTCTCCCCACTTTCCCCCTACCTGCCAGGTACCAAGGGATATTTCGGAAACGGAAAAATTGGTTTTGCCAAGGGTGCGGTAATTCATAATCGGCGCGTAATTTTTTTGCTGGTGGACAAAGAGATGTGCGGGGCGGGCGCGGCCGCCGGTGCAAAGAAAGGTAACCGCAGCGAGGTAGTCCGGCCTGTCAACTTTCCTTGCACCAGCGTCCGCGCCCGAATCAGGGCGTACCCGCAGTGCTTTTCTGCATACGCCTGACGCCTTGCTTCGGTTGAGCCACTGGTCTGGAAATCCTCCGTTTTTCCCGCTGGTGCTTTAGCCTTTTGTACGCACCGGGCCTACTGCACAGACCCCTGGTCTGCCGTTTCGAGCAGTTGACTATCGTAGAGCTCTGCGTAAAGGCCGCCCTGCGCGAGCAACTCGGCGTGGGAGCCACTTTCTACAATCTGGCCCTTGTCCAGCACGACGATGCGGTCCACGCTGCGCAGCGTGGACAACCGGTGGGCAATGATGATGCCCGTCCGGCTGGCGTCCGCCAGCGCTGCATCGATGGCCTGCTGTATTTCCTTTTCTGCCTTATTGTCCAGCGAACTGGTCGCCTCGTCAAAGATGACAATCGGGGAGGTGCCGGCCTCCAGGATGGCCCGGGCAATGGCCACCCGCTGTCGCTGTCCGCCCGATAGCTTGATGCCCCGTTCCCCCACGGCAGTACCGTACCCCTGCGGGGTTTCGAGAATGAAAGCATGTGCCTGGGCCTTGCTGGCGGCGGCTTCGATTTCTGCCTGGCTGGCCGCCGGTTTACCGTAGGCAATGTTTTCCCGCAAGCTGCGGTGAAACAAACTGGGGTCTTGCGGAACCAGGGAAATTTTTGAGCGCAGGTAAGCCTGCTGCAGCTGCCGGATGTCCGTGCCATCGACCCGGATGGAGCCGGTGTCTACGTCCATATGTCGCTGCAAAAGCGTTACGAGGGTGGACTTGCCCGACCCGCTTGGCCCGACAATGCCGACTTTTTCTCCCGCCCTGATCTTCAGGTTAAACCCGGCAAAAACCTCCGCGCCTTCCGGGTAGGTAAAGGAAACATTATGGAAGGCCACGGCTCCGGCTTCGATTCCCTGCGTAAGGGCTTGCGGCGCATCATTGATGTCAGTTGCCGTCCGGATGTGTTCCATAAATTTATTGGCGTCGGCGTAGGCCTGCGTCATGGCATTGATCATGCGGGAGAAATTCCAGACCTCCTGCGAAATGTTGTTGGTGTAGTAAAGAATCAGGACGATGGTACCGGCACTTATGTCACCCCGTACCCAGGCCCGGGCGGCAATGAGCAGGATCCCCACGTCGAGCACGACGAGGAGCACTCCCTGCAGGCCATTGCGCCAGCGGCTCCAGTACTTGTTGCGGTGCCGCGCCCGGTGCAATGATTCATGCCGGTGCTCGTAGTGATGCCGTTCGCGGGATTCGGCACCGAAGGTTTTGATGGTCATGGCGTTGCTGAGGTTATCCGCCAGCAGGCCGGTCATGCCCGAACTGAGCTCCGCCACCCGCCGCTCGTGGAGCAGCTTCTTGCGGGAGACGAGGACGACCACTACCAGGTAGACCAGAAACCAGCTCAGGATACCGAGGGCACCGATGGGGAAAATGAAGGCAAGGGCACCGAGGCTGCCGAAGAAAACAATGACCCACCAGAAAAAGGTGAAAGTACCGTGATCCATAAAAACGTCAAAAGCACTGCGCATCTGGCGGTGGTCATTGAGCAGGGAACCGGCAAAGTTGTTGACGAAGAACTTACGCCCGTGCTTCAGGTAATCCCCGAACATCCCGATTTCCAGCCGGCGGACGGTGCCCAGCCGGAAATGATCGAAGCACCAGTCTCCGGCCCGGAACGCTGCGATGCGTACGGAGTACAATACCCCGGCAATCAGTACGTAGCCCAGTAAGGTGACGTATTGGCTTTGCCGGGCGGCCGTGCCGGGGGCCGCCATGTCCGTAGTCATCCCGTCGATTATCTTTTGGTAATAAATCGGGATTAGGATGTTGATGGCGATAATACCGATCGCGTAGAGCACGTAGATGCCAATGAAAAAACGCAGATAGGGGCGGGCCGCAGCGCCCCAGTAGCGAAGGATCTCGAGCAGGCTGTTGAGGACTTCCCGCCCGGAAAGCGGCGTACTGGTGTTTTTCATGTCGTGGGGAGCTTAGGGAAGGGGCAACACCCGCCGGCCGGAAAAAATTCCTGAAAGGACAAAAATTTTTGTCCCTGCAAAGAAAGTGCTGATCTTGGGGCCTGAATCTTTCTGCCTATGGAACCCCGGCCACTACCTGACCGCCTGAAACTCAACCTCGATTTTTCTCCCGTTTTGCTGCAGCAGGACCTGGCCCGGCTGGCGGAAGCAGCCACCGACTGGACCGACCATTTCGTAAAAACCAATTACCAGGGCAACTGGTCCGTAGTGCCGTTGCGGGCCAACCGCGGCGCCGTTCATCCGATCCAGCAAATCTATTCAGACCCCAACTCGAGGGATTACGTTGATACGCCTTATCTGGATTACTGCCCTTACCTCCAGGAAGTACTGGCCGGCTTTAAGACTACGGTGTACGCCGCCCGCCTCATGCGCCTGGGGACAGGGTCCGTGATCAAAGAGCACCGCGATTACGACCTGGACGCTGCCGGCGAGTGTATCCGCCTCCACATTCCGGTGGTGACCAATCCTGAGGTGCACTTCCTCCTGAACCACGAAAGAGTGATCATGGACGCCGGAACCTGTTGGTACCTGCGCCTGTCTGACCCGCACAGCGTGCGGAACGAGGGCCCGGACCGTATTCACCTGGTGATCGACCTGGCGGTCAATCCGTGGGTGCAGGAGCAATTAGCCGCCGCCGCCCAGTTGGTTTAGAAACGACCGACGTAGGTCTCCGGGCGGATGGTTTTTAATTCCTGTTTGACGGCCTCACTCACGTTGAGCCCGTCGATGAAGTCGTGGAGAATCGTCTCGCTGAATTCCGTCCGCCCCCGCGTCAGCTCCTTCAGGGCTTCGTAAGGCTTGGGGTAGCCTTCCCGCCGCAGGATGTTCTGAATGGCTTCGGCGCAGACGATCCAGTTGGCTTCCAGATCAGCGGCCAGTTTCCCTTCGTTCAGCAGCAATTTACTGAAGCCCTTGTCAATGGCTTTGATGGCGAGCAGTACGTGGGCTGCGGGCAGACCTACGTTGCGCAAGACCGTTGAGTCCGTCAGGTCCCGTTGCAGGCGGCTGATGGGGAGCTTATCCGCCAGGTGCGTGAACAGGGCCCGGGCGATGCCCAGGTTGCCTTCCGCGTTCTCAAAGTCAATCGGATTGACTTTGTGCGGCATGGCCGAAGAGCCAATCTCCCCGGCAATGGTTTTCTGGCGGAAATACTCCATGGAGATGTATTGCCAGATGTCGCGGCACATGTCAATGAGGATCGTACTGATGCGGTTGAGGGCGTGAAAGATGGCACCGAGGTTGTCGTAATGCTCAATCTGGGTCGTGGGGTAAGAACGACGCAGCCCCAGGTTTTTGCCCACGAATTCGTCAGCGAAAGCGTGCCAGTCGTAATCGGGGAAGGTGACGTAATGAGCGTTCATGTTCCCGGTAGCCCCGCCAAATTTTGCCGGAATCGGAACCTCCTGCAGTTGCCGCAGTTGCTCCCGCAGGCGGTGCGTCCACACACTGAATTCTTTGCCCAGCAAGGTGGGGGACGCTGGTTGACCGTGCGTTTTGGCGAGCATGGGTACTTCGGACCATTCCAGCGCGTGCCGGTCCACCATACTGATCAGGCTTTCGAGAGCGGGGCAGATGACCTCATTCAGGGCATCTTTGATCGTCAGCGGAATGGCGGTATTGTTGATGTCCTGACTGGTAAGGCCAAAGTGTACGAATTCGAGAATGTCGTCCATTCCGGCTGCGGACATGCGGGCCTTCACGAAATATTCGACGGCCTTGACGTCGTGATTGGTGGTGCGCTCCGTGGTCTTAATCTCCTGCGCGTCCGCTTCCGAAAAATTGGCGACCATTTTATTCAGGTCGTCCATCTGCTCGGCGGTGCAGTGTTGCAGCTGGGGCAAACCGAGTTGGTACAGTGCCTGCAGGTAACGCACTTCGATGAGGACGCGGTAGCGAATCAGGGCGTATTCGCTGAAGTATTCCTGAAGCTCGGCGGTCTTGCCGGCGTAGCGGCCGTCGATGGGGCCAATGGCACGAAGGGACATGGGGGAGTCTTTTGGTCAGTTAGTCTGTTGGTACGATCAGGGGCGCGAAGGTAAGCATTCTTAAGGGGCGCGGCCGCAGGTGCCGGGGTAAGAAAAAGGCGCAGGGGAGGGGAGGCTGGTGAGATTTTCCTTCCCTTGCTGTACTTTGCACCCTCGCCAAGATCAATTATCCTTATCAATCCGCAAAAAATATACCTCGTCGGCTTTATGGGGTCCGGGAAATCCTGGACCGGCCGCCGCCTGGCCGTCAGGCTCGGCCTGCCCTTTGTCGACCTCGATGAGGTCATCGAGCAAGCCGCCGGAAAAACCATCAGCGCGATCTTTGCTGAAGACGGGGAGGCGGCGTTTCGCCGCCTCGAAACGGAAGCACTGCGCGCTACGGCTACGGAGCCGGCCCTGATTGTCGCCACCGGCGGCGGAGCACCTTGTTTCCACGACAACATGAGCTGGATGAACGCCAACGGCCTCACGGTGTTCCTTGATCCCGACCAGGACGTACTCATCTCCCGGCTCACCGCCGGGCGGGGGCACCGGCCGTTGTTACAGTCCGCGGAAGAACTGGCTACCCTGATCACGGAAAAAATGGCCGTTCGCAGGCCCAGCTACGAGCAGGCCTGGCTGCGGGTAAGCGGCCTGCAGGCAGCGGGCGAAGTCGAGGAAGTGATCATTGCTCACCTTGCCTGAACCACCGTTAAGTAATTTTATCACTGCTGATTACACCCAAATTCCCGGTTCGTCCGTTATGCCTGGGCCAGCCGTGCTGTAGCGACATTAATCTTTTAGTCTAATTAACCATAAAACGGCCTCCTTTACCATGCGCCAACTACTTTTTCTCCTGCTGTTTTGTTCCTTTTCCCTGGCCGGCCAGAAGCCGGCGGAAGCCACCGGCATGTACCTGGTAACTTTTAAGGACAAAGCGGGTACGCCCTATTCCACGTCCAATCCGGCCGAATACCTGAGTGAAAGGGCCCTGCTGCGCAGGGCTGCCCACAAGGCACCCATCACGGAAATGGATTTACCCCTGAGCCCGGCCCACGTAAAGGCCGTGCTGGAAACGGGGGCCACACTGTGGCTGAAGAGTAAGTGGATGAACGGCGTAGTGGTCGCGGCGGCGGGCCCGCAACTGAAAGCCCTGCGCGACCTGGACTTCGTTACGGAGGTAACCCTGGTCGCTCCCGTCCAGTACGAGCGTGCCTCTCCGCTGCCCGTTGTCCCCAATCTCCTGAAACCAGCGCCCCAGGTGGCATCGGTGCCCGTGGACAAGCGTTTTTACGGATTCGGCTGGGATAACCTGGCGGGGATGAAGGGCGATAGCCTGCACGCCTGGGGCTTCCGGGGCAGGGGCGTGCTGGTCGGCGTCTTTGACGGTGGCTTCCCGAACGTTAATTATAAAGACTTTCTGGGGTACGATGACCCGGCAACCGTGCCGGCCAACTATGACCTCGTAGAACAGGACACTACGGCGCTGGACGGCTCCACCCACGGCGCAACCGTGCTCAGCACCATGGCCGCCCACCATCCATTTTTCTTTATCGGTACCGCACCGGAGGCCCGGTACGTACTCTTTAAAACCGAAAACGGGCGCGGGGAGCACCGCTTGGAAGAAATCAATTATGCGGTTGCCCTGGAGTTGGCGGACAGCATTGGGGTAGATGTGGTAAATTCTTCGCTGGGGTATACAACCTTCGGGTACAAGGACATGAACTACAAATACCGGGATCTTGATGGCAAAACCAGTCCGGCCAGCGTCGCCATTACCCGCGCTTTTCAGCGCGGAATGATCATCGTGACGAGTGCCGGTAATTCCGGGTCAGATGACTGGAAATACATCGGTACCCCCGCCGACTCGCCCGAAGCGTTCTCCATCGGTGCCCTTAACGCTGACGGTAGCCGGGCTTACTTCAGTAGTTACGGGCCGACGGCAGACGGGCGGACCAAGCCGGACGTTGCTGCCCTTGGGGTGGACGTGGCGGCCGTGGCGGCCAACGGCCGCGGCCTCACCGGTGCCAATGGTACCAGCCTGGCCTCCCCCCTGGTCGCCGGATTAATGGCCTGCCTGCGGCAGGCCGTACCCGATGCCACCAACCAGGAACTACTGGATGCCGTGCGGGCAACGGCAGACCAGGCCGCTAAACCAGATAACGAACGTGGCTGGGGCCAACCCGATTTTGCCGCCGCCTACCGCCGGCTGCTGGCCAGCCGGAAATAAAGGATCGCTCCGGTTTGTCACTAATTGCGTACAAATGCCCGCCAGAAAAAACTTCCCGCTTTTCTCAGGCGCTTAGGTAGGGTCTGTTGAAATATATTGTTTTTTCAACATGTTTAAGTAGTTGATCTTATTTAGTTTCAACAAAAAAATGACACCCGGCCAGTGAGGAGAAAATCCGGAGATTTTAGCCGTTTCACTTGTGAGGGCGCAAGTTGTGTCCTAATTTTACCCTGACACAGGGGAGTTTCAGTTGATTTTTCAGCAATTCTCCGGGTTAAAGACCTGATGACACCACGTCATCATGATTTATTTGGTATCAGTAAGTTGGAACGAGCCCCGCCGGATGTACTGGCGGGGTTCTTTATTTTCCGGTGCAGGAGCTTAACGGGTGGCTTCATTGCTCCTGCAAACTTTCCCCTGCACCTGCGGCCGCGCAAAAAAAAATTGCCGGCGGCGGTAAGGTTTTTTTCTTTCCGGCAATCAGGGCTTAAAACCACGGTGTGGATCACCTAACCGTGTGGATTAAAGCCCTTTGCTATGAAAAACCTTCTCCTGATCTTTTTGCTGCTCTGCACGGCCCTGACTTCCCTTACGGGCCAAAGCATTACTTACAGCCAGGCTGGTTGTAATATTTTCACCTTTACCTACAGCCCGACGCCGGCCGCTATTCAGTGGGATTTTGGCGATGGACAATCCACCAATCAAATTAACCCCACGCACACCTACGGCAACGTGGGGACCTACGTCGTTACGGCCCTCGTAAACGGGGTCGCCGTAACGGATACACTCCTGCTTGATGATTGCTGTTCCGGTCAGGCCGCCATTGCTGCGGAAAGTGGCGCTTGCTGTTATGATATTGCCATCACGAACGCCGAAAGCGATTTATTTACCGGCTATCGTCTCGGCCTGGAAGCCCCGGGACAATTTGCCGGAAATTACTTTGATCCGTTGCTCTGGGGTGTCCCCACTCCTCCCACGGCTGCCGCCATCAGCCTTGAATACATTGCGGCAAACCATATTCCCACCGGGAGCACCCCGGCGGTACGCGTATGCCTGGGGAACGACACCCAGGCAAC
>JAUIIF010000632.1 GCA_030431945.1 Bacteroidia bacterium
TTCGTTCAAAGACAACCCGGAGCAGGGCGGACTGCACGGACGGCGGAGCCGTACTGAGCTCGTCGAGGAACAGAATGCCCGCCGGCGCCTTTTCGAAGTTGTCTACCCAGCGGGGTACGGCGTAGTTGACCTTCCCGTCTTCCAGCACCGGAAGGCCACTGAAGTCGGTAGGGTCGTGGATGGAAGCAATAAGCGTGGTAACCGTCAGGTCATCCGCAGCCAGTCCTTCAATAAAGCTTGATTTGCCGACGCCGGGGCGGCCCCAGAGGAGGACGGGAATACCCGTTGGGCCCTGCGGAGAGGGGGTGGCCAGGGCAATGAGTAGTGCCCGGGCACCAGTGGGAAGAGGAGTAGATGTGTTCACGGAGATGGTAAACGACGGCGGGTGTACTTAGGTTGCAAGGACATCTGTCGTCTCGCTGCTTGCTTTCGTCGACCTTAGTTTGCACCTGCGGCCGCGCCCCGCATCTTTGAGTCATCAACAACAAAAAAATACCCACCATGATCTGGCAAAACTTTATGCTTACCCTGAATAATAGTTTCAAATTCACCGGCCGGAGCCGCCGCGCTGAATTCTGGAGTTTCGTGCTGGTAACGGTGATTTTTTCCGCCATCGCCAGTTTTTGGGACAATGCCTTGTTCAACGGCAGCGAAGTACTGGAGAACCTGCTGGAAATTGCCTTTCTGATACCTTCCATCTCCGTATCTACGCGCCGTCTGCACGACATTGGCCGTAGTGGTTGGTGGCAACTGATTGCCCTGACGGGCATCGGGTTTTTTGTCCTTATTTACTGGTACGCCCAGGACAGCAAGCCCGAAGACAATGAGTACGGCAGCAGCCCGAAGTATGGCTACTCCGATCTTGATCAGCACGACACCTTTAGCGATACGGACATCGTCTGATCCGCGTAAGAACCTTAAACCTATGCATCTTCCCCCCGTAGCGTTTCCCGGTTTCCGGGAGACGCTACTCTTGTTTTGGGGGGGGATCAGTCGCGCCAGACGAAAGGGAACAGGACCATGGCGACCGCCAGCGCCAGCAGGTCAATGGCCAGGGCCAGCAGGAGGTAGGCAGTTTCCTGCCCGGAGCTGAGGCCGACGGCGTAGCCGCCGGCATTGACCAGTAAGTAGAGGAGGGGAATAATAAGGGGAAAGCTGAGTACGGCCATCAGGGTGCCGCTGCCGCCCGCCCGGGCAGCGATGGCCGCTACGAAAGTAAGGATGGCACTCAGGCCCAGCCCTCCCAACGCCAGCGCGAGGATAAAATAACCGGGAAACTCTACGTAGTTTGCTGCAGTGAAAAAACCTAGCAAGGCCCAGGTCAGCAGGCTTACGACCCAGATGATCAGGGTATTGTAAAGGAATTTGCTGATCAGAAGCGCTTCGGGCGAAGCCAGCGTGTAGTAGTAAAAATGGCGTTTGCCGCCTTCGCGCAGGAAGCTGCGGCCACTGGCCACCGTAGCACCGAAAAACAACACTACCCAGAATAATGCGTTAAAAGTCATGGGGCTGAACTGCTGAACGGCGAAGTAAATGACTACGGTGGTAGCCACTACGTACAGCAACACGCTGCCGAGCGCGTAGCGGTTGCGCCACTCAGTTTTCAACTCCCAGCCCAGTAGCAGGGTTATTTGTCGGAGGGTACTCATGGCACAAAGGTAAGGGTACGCTCTGGTAAGGTTCTCCTGCATAATGGAGCCATCATATTGCTGCTTGCTGCCTGCTTATTATCTTTGGCCGCCGGTTTTAAAACCACGTCTTTCCCGAATATGCTCCTGAAACGATTATTAATTATCAGCCTGTTGTTATTGCCCACCCTGGCCCCCGCCACCCATCTGGAGGTAGTGGCCCAAAAGGGAGATGGTATTTATGCGCTCCTGCGCAAATACCAGCTGCTGGATTACGGCTGCAACCTGACGGAATTTTACCGACTCAATAATTTGCGGCAAAACGCCAATCTGTTGATCGGCCGGAACTACAAGCTCCCCATTGAGGTGATGACGTACAACGGGACGAGTATCCGCTCCACCACCGGTAATGACAACTTTACCCGGGCGCTGCACATTCAACACTACAACGAAGACTTACTGGAAGCGGGCGTCCGGACGGAAGATTTCCGGAAGGACAAAGTCCTGTACGTCCCCTTTCACATCGATAATTGCTACGAGGAAAAAGTAAAGGCGGCGCAGGAGGAATTGACCGATTCCGGAGAGATCAGCAAAACCGGCGGGGTGCCGGACAGCCTCGGCCAGGCCCCCGGCCAAGTCACGACGAGTGCTTTCAGGACCTTCAATATTTTTGGTGACCAATACGCCTACGTCCCTAAAAAAGATGACAAGCTGGCCGGCAGGATTTTTTACATTGTCTCCGGACACGGTGGGCCGGACCCGGGCACCATCGGTAAACGTGCCGGCCACCACCTGCACGAGGATGAGTACGCCTACGACGTCGCCCTCCGGCTGACCCGTAACATCCTGGAACACGGCGGTACGCCGTACATGATTGTCCGTGATACGGATGGTATCCGGGATGAGCGCTACCTGAAAGGAGATAAAGACGAAGTGGTGTGGGGAGGGCAGCCCATCCCCTTCAGCCAGAAAGCCCGCCTTGGCCAACGCTCCAACATTATCAATGCCCTGTACGAGGAACACCTGGCGAAAGGAATCACGGACCAGACCATGGTCGCCATTCACGTAGACAGCCGGGCCAAAAACAAGAAAATTGACCTGTTTTTCTACCACCACGAAGGAGATCTGGTGGGGGCCAAACAGGCCGAGCGGATGCACAGCATGATGCGCCAGCAGTATGACCGGGTGCGCCAGGGAAGGGGGTATACGGGCACCGTTGGTGCCCGCGATCTGTGGGTACTCCGCGAAACCAAGCCAAGCGGCGTTTTCATCGAACTGGGGAACATCACCAACCCCTCCGACCAGGTCCGGATCGTGGAACCGAAGAACCGGCAGTTGATCGCCGACTGGCTGGTGCTGGGCCTGATCCGGTAAGGGCTGTCC
>JAUIIF010000633.1 GCA_030431945.1 Bacteroidia bacterium
GTTTTATACTTGTCCGACAGCTTTGACCTGACGGATCGGTCTTTGTTGTCGTTGCCTGAAAGCCGGGATTTTGCACTTCGCCGACAATCCGGCCTTGGGCCCGGCCACCAATACCGGACCTGATGGCGGTTAAAAAATGCAAACTGTATGAGCCTCCCCCAAGCTCCTGCTTTTCCGAGAGGCTGCAGTAACCGAAAATAGGTACCGCAAAGATCAAAGGCTGAAGGCGAGTTTTTGCATTTTCAGCCATCAGGTCCGGTATTGGTGATCAGCCGGGGACACCGCCAAAGGTTTTGGCTTCTTTTGACCTCAAAAGAAGGCCCCCGGCAGGGAGGGTAAAGGGGCAACGAATACCAAATTTGTAATTAGCAAGCGCAGTACCCTTGTTTTAGCGCAAACTGAGGTCGGGCAAGGCCAAAATTCGGGATGACTCATGTCTAATCAACACGCAAACACAAATGAGCCCTTGGGCTGAACTATTGCTTGACAATTCTTCCGGTCATCGTACCGGCTGCGCCGGTCAGGGTAAAGTGATACACCCCCGCCGGCCAGGCGGACACGGCTACGTTAAGCCAGTGCTCGCCGGCAGTCAGTACTGCCTCCTCGCTGGCCATGCGCCGGCCGTTCAGGTCAGACACGACCAGCTCCACCCGCTGTGGCCGGGGCAGGTACACCCCGACGCGGGTTACTGCTCGTGCGGGGTTGGGCATCACGCCGAGCAAGGCTTGCCGTTCGGGTTCCGCAAGGAGGTGCGGTTGCTCCTCTTCTTCCCGGGGTTGCGCGGTGGCAACGGCAGTACTCCAGTTCAGGTACAACGGGTGCGTCTCCAGTTCCTGTCCGTACACTTCAGCCGCGAACTCGGGGGTCGTCGACAAGAAAAGGTAATCGCGCAAGGCTCCGCCGGACTCGGCACGGAAATGAAGGGTCACCAGGTCGGCCACCGGCAGGTCCGCCGCCCAGGCCAACCAGAGGTAGCCGGGCCCGGAGCGCGCGTTGGCGGTTGGTGACAACCGTTCGCTTTCCAGGTCCAGCAACGTCAGCGCACGGGCATTCCATTGCAGGTTAACCTGGCCGCCCGGGTAGCGGGCGTCTGGT
This sequence comes from Bacteroidia bacterium, assembly GCA_030431945.1. Taxonomy (GTDB): domain Bacteria; phylum Bacteroidota; class Bacteroidia; order Chitinophagales; family Saprospiraceae; genus Neolewinella. Next base: position 1,096 of record JAUIIF010000633.1, read on the forward strand.
CCGAGGGACAGGGTCACAGCAATGGTTTCACCTGGCTGCAACGGTTGATCCTGCACCTGCAGCCCGATGGGCATGGCCGTTCGGCCTCCACTGCTCCTGCCTCCTTCGTCTGCACCTGCGGCCGCGCCATAGGAGTCGTTGAGGTCTCCCATTCGCAGGCCCACAAAATCGTGGTCATAGGAGCAGGCCCCCAGCCGGGTAAGAACGATGGCTTCTTCCGGTGCGCCCTGCCCGTCCCAGCGGGCGTCGACAAACCGCCACGGAGTACCCGTCGGGTAAAATTCCCGCCGTCCTAAAATCAGGCCACGGAGGGCGATCAGGTCACTCAGGTCGATGGTGCCGTCCTGATTAACGTCAGCGGCTAAGCGTAAGAACGGGCTACTCAGTTCTGCCATCCCTAACAGGTGGCGCTGCAGGATGACCATGTCCAGGGCCGTCAGGCCGGCGCGCGGATCTACGTCCTTAGCCGCCCGCAGGGTATAGCTTTCGCCGATCAAGCCGCTAAATTGGTACCCGCCAAAATTATTCGTGACCGTAGTCCGGTTACCGGCAGATACCGTTACGGCCTCCAGCGGTACCCCGCTCAGGCTGTTGATCCGGCCGTTGATCGTGATGTTTTCTTCCACCTGGCAGGCAGTACACGCCAGCCCCGGGTCCTGCAGCCGTACCAGCACTTCGCAGGAACGCCAGTTGGGGCCACCGACGGTGCCGTCCGGCTGGACCGAGAACGGGTTGAAGGCCTCATCCCAGACGTACACCTCCAGGGTCACCTCGTAGCGGTCTTCGCAATCAAGGAAAAGCACGCGCTGGTTCCGGTCTGCCGGCTCGCCAACGCGGTTGACGGAGTACGTCAGCTCTCCGCTACAGTCCAGGAAACGGCACTGCGCCAGGTCTGCCGCTTCCACCAGTACGGCCGCTTCTTCCACTACCCCATCATTATCGATGTCGCCTTCCTCCAGCAGGGGCTGCAGGTTGTAGATACGGTCACCCCGACAGAACAGCGTGGGCACGTAGCAATCGTTTACGCGGAATATTTTTTCCGTCTGCGAGCTATTCCCACAATCATCCGTTACGGTAAAAACGAAGCGGTGGGTTCCGATTGGCAGGTTCGTGGTAAAGGCGTAGTCGGGGAAACTTCCGGTCAGCTCACCCGTAGTTTCACTACTGGTTTCTACCATACCATCGTTATTGATGTCGATGCCGATCACGATACTGCCTTCATCAACCTGGCAGGCATCCAGCACCTCGATACCAACGGTGACGGGCACCCGGCACAGGCTGGTGTCCACGCAGATCGTATCCAGCATCGTCAGGTTGAGTGCCGGAGCAATTGTGTCAAACACTTTGAAGCGCTGGCTGTAGACGTAGCGTCCGCCGGAGGCGTTTACTACTTCCCGTACGTAGCCTTCCGGGTTCGATGCCGAACAAAGGGTCGCGGCGCCCGGCAGGTTGTTGTCCTGCAGGCTGTCGAGGTCAATGAAGATACCGGCTTCGGTACGCACCAGCCAGACGTCGGCATCCCCCGCCACTCCCGAGCAATTTTCATCCCGGCCGATGGGGATGGCCGGAGAAACGCCATCCCATTCGCACCAGTTTGTAACCACGAAGTTCCGTTGCACCAGCCGGCACTCCTCCCCTTCCGTCGGCAACAGGACGTCTACGAAGGCAAAGGTGATGCTGTCACACCCCGCCCCCACGATTTGCAACGTATCGAAAAAGTTGGTGCAATCCGTTTCCGTGTCCCGCGGAAACCGGACCGCGTAGTTCAGAGAGGGGGTAATGTGAACATCCTGGATGAACAGCCCGGCACTCAGGTTACCATGTTGGTCTACGGCCTGAAAACGCCGGCGAATACGTTCCGGAGCACAGTTGTCCCCCAGTACGACGGGGTCCAGCTCAATGGCCCG
>JAUIIF010000031.1 GCA_030431945.1 Bacteroidia bacterium
CGTGGATGGGCGGATCGTACGACAGGCAGGGTCCGTTACCGTACTTCGGTAGGACTTCCTTGCGTTTCAACCTCTTCTCTGCACCTGCGCTCCGTCGCCCCTGATTTGGTAAAAGCAAGCCAGGAGGTGGCGCGTACGCAGGTGCAGTAATGGAATTGGTGCCGGCTTACTCCTGTGATCCGGGTTATTGCGACTACCCAAGAAACATGATCTTACAGTACCTTCCGGGTCCTGACCGGTCGGCTCACCCACACCGCCAGCTAAAAACATACTTCCCCACTATGGACCGCTTGCTTTTGTTTACGCTTTTAGCTCTTGGCTTCGCCACGGGCTGTTCCCCCGCCGACCCTTCGCTGACTACTGACATCAGTGTAGCTAAATGGCAGAAAATCAGCCTGGATTTTACTGGTCCGTCCACCAGCGAGCAGGCAACCGTAAACCCCTTCACTGCTTACCGCCTCGACGTTCATTTCACCCACGACGACAGCACCTTTACCGTACCCGGTTACTTTGCGGCGGATGGTGACGCCGGCGCCACCGGCGCCGATTCCGGCAACGTCTGGCGCGTCAACTTCCGTCCTGACCGGGAAGGACTCTGGAGCTGGGAGGCGGTGCTGCGCAGAGGCGAAGACAGCAAGGTGCTCCCCGCACCGCAGGGGGGCGAACGAATTAACTTAACCGGACAAACCGGCACCATCTGGGTTCTCCCACCCGTACCCGGCGAAAAGGGGCGACTGGTAAGGCAGCACCCGCGGTACCTGCAGTGGGCAGAGACGGGCGAGTACTTCCTGAAAGGGGGCGCGGACAGTCCGGAAAACTTCCTGGCCTACAAAGATTTTGACGGCACCTACCGGCACAGTACCGATTTCCGGGACGGTGAAAACAAGGCTGAAGGGCTGCACCATTATTCGGCGCACGAGGCCGACTGGCAACTAGGCAACTTAACCTGGGGAGATGGTAAAGGCAAAGGAATTGTGGGTGCCGTAAACTACCTGGCCGGTGCGGGCATCAACAGTGTCTACTTCCTGACGATGAACATCAATGGGGATGGAAAAGACGTCTGGCCCTACACCGCGCATGACGAGCCACTGCGTTTTGATTGCAGTAAGCTGGATCAGTGGGAAATGCTCTTCGACTACATGGATGACGAACTGGGCATGATGCTTCACTTCGTCCTGCAGGAAACAGAAAACGAGACCTTGCTGGATGGTGGGGATACTGGCCCTGAACGCTCCCTTTACTTTCGGGAGATGGTGGCACGTTTTGGTCATCACCGGGCCATTACCTGGAACCTGGGGGAAGAAAACGGCCCCAATGCCTGGTCGGCCAAAACCGGAGCACAGACCAACGCCCAGCAGGCTGCCATGGCTGCCTGGTTTGCGCAGCACGACCCCTACCAAAACTACGTTTCGCTCCATACGCACCCGAATGAGGAGAACCGGCGGAAAATTCTTCAGCCCCTGTTGGGAGACGGTCAACTTGGCGGTCTGTCCTTACAGATTGATGCCCCTCAGTTCTGCCATGACGTCACTAAGTACTGGATTGATGCCACTGCCGCAGCGGGTGCTCCGTGGATTGCGACGGTAGACGAGATTGGTCCGTGGTACCGGGGCCTGGACCCTGATGACGCAGCCCCTTACAATAACCAGGACAGTGTCCGGGCCCTGGTGCTCTGGGGGAACCTGATGGCCGGCGGAGCCGGTGCTGAATGGTACTTCGGGGCGTACAATGCCCACAACGACCTGGGGATGGAAGACTGGAGAAGTCGTGAGGAAGCCTGGAAATGGACCAGTGCCACCCTGGCGTTTTTCCGCCAGCACGTTCCCTTTGCCGAGATGGAAAGTCACGACGAACTGGTCACCGCCGGCCATTTTTGTCTGGCCAAGCCCGGGAACATCTACCTCGCCTACCTCCCATTTGGGGGAGAGACTACGCTGGATCTTTCGGCAGCAAGTGGTGACCTGCAGGTTAGCTGGGTGAACGGGAAAACGGGAAAAGTAACGCCCGGAGCGGCTATTACCGGGGGCCAGAAAGTTGTTTTGACGGCGCCGGAACCGGGAGATTACGGCGTCTTGGTGAACAAATAGCGGCGGGCGCCAGCCCTGAAGATAAAATGTTTGCTTTGTTTTTTTTGCAAACAATTCACAAAGCCCCTATCTTCACCCGGCAATAAACTTTCCGTCTTCCTGCCTCCGCTAACGCCCAGGCATATGCGCGAAGACTTTTTACACTTTCTCTGGCGGCAAGCCCGCTTTGATCTCCGGGACCTCAAGACCACTACCGGAGACACCCTTTCCATTCAGGATTTTGGTCGCCACAATCAAGATGCCGGCCCTGATTTCAGCGGCGGTCAACTGCGGATAAACGGGATGCAATGGGCCGGTAACATTGAGATGCACTTGAAATCAAGTGAATGGTATACCCATCGACATGATACCGACCCGGCTTACGACAACGTAATTCTTCACGTGGTCTTAAACGAAGACGAGCCGGTTTACCGCAGCAACGGTGAAAGAATTCCCTGTCTTGAATTGCACGGACGAATCCCTGCCGGCATCCTGCGGGTCTACTGGCGTTTACAGCATAACGAAAACTGGATTCCCTGCCATTACCAGCTGGAGAAAATCACGCTGCCGGAACGGCAGGAGTGGCTGAACCAGCTGACGGAAATCCGTTTAAGCCGCAAGGCAGGAAGGTTCACGCAAAGAATGGAAAATACGCACCGGGATTGGGAGGAGGCCTTTTACCAATCCCTGGCCCGCGCCCTGGGGGGGCGCGTCAATGCGGACGCGATGGACATGCTCGCCCGATCCTTACCGTTACGCATTTTACTGAAGCACAAGCACAGCCTGATCCAACTGGAAGCGCTGCTCTTCGGGCAGTCAGGCTTACTCCCTGCCGTTTCACCAGGAGAAGACCCTTACCTCGTTCTGCTCCGGAGGGAATACGCCCTGCTGAAGACAAAGTACGGTTTGCGGCCGATTACGGCCACCGCCTGGCGTTACCTGCGCCTGCGGCCGAACAATTTCCCCACCATCAGAATTGCCCAACTGGCTGCCATGCTTCACCGTACGGGGCAATTGTTTGGGAAATCGCTGGCGGCAGCAGATGCCAAAGAATTGACGAATATGTTTGAGGTCAAGCTCAGCAACTACTGGCGGACGCACTATCGCTTTGGCAAGGCAGGTCGGGCCGGACAGCGAAAGTTGGGTTCCGGAACCATTCGTTCTATTCTGATTAACACCATTGCCCCGGCCCTGCTTGCCTACGGAGAGCAACGCAGCGACCGCCGGTTCCGGGACAGAGCGATAGAGCTTTTGCAAACCATCCCCGCAGAAGACAACGTGATCCTGCGCAAGTGGGCCGAACTCGGCTGGGCTCCCTTGAACGCCGGTGAAAGCCAGGCCTTACTTGAGCTAAAATCGAATTACTGTGATCAACGGCGTTGTCTTGAATGTGCCATTGGTTGTCAACTACTAAGTCGGTCCTACAACCGGGAAGAAGACGGTCCGCTCCTCACCCTGAACGAGGAAGCAAGCGTTTGGGGCCTCCTGAATCAGGCGTAAGTTATCAGCGGGAAATTCTTTTTCAGGGCAAAAGAGCCGGACGGTCCCGTTAGCTGACGATGAGACCGCGGTATTGCCGGCAAGGCTACCCGCAGCAGCGGGTCTGGAGGACTGTCCATGCTTACTTTTAGAAATCGGACACTGGCAGTTTTTGGCAATGACCAGGAGCGACAATCAGCCTGCAGCCTTAGCTGCAGGTGAATTTTCGCAACCTGATCAGGTGTAAAAAACTGTGGATCAGTTCTGCATTTAGCTTGACAAACCACCAGCCCCTGCCGGAGGAAAACGGGCAAACAGCTCGTTTGGACATCACAAGTTTCACTGCAACTTGCGTTGATCAAATGCCTGGGTATTACTTTTTTGGGGGAGCATAAAAAAAACACCCCTAAAATGATGCATCAGGATACTTCTCTAAGTCGTCGTACGTGGCTTCGTAACACTTTACTCGCGGGTGCCGGTCTGGCGACCGCTCCGCTTACGCTTAAAGCGTCTCCGGGTTTACTTCCAGCCCGGATGTCCGTTAAAGAAATAAGGCCCAGCCTGGAGTGGGAACGAGGATATACTGCCGCCAGGCCGGCCCTGAAGGCCCGCCTCCTGGCCAATGAAAATCCGTGGGGCCCCAGCCCGGATGCCCGCCTGGCAATTATGGAAGCGGCAAAGGACGGTAACCGCTACCAGCACGAAGCGGCCAACCAGCTAAAAAAAATGATTGCGGACTTTGAAGGAGTCTCTGAAGACCACATTTTGTTAGCGCCCGGCTCTTCCGACGTGTTGGAGAAAATGGCCATCATGCACTTCATGAATGGTGGAAACCTCGTTGCTGCAGATCCTGCCTATATGTCTTTGATCAAGACGGCCATGGCTATGAAGGCGGACTGGAAAAAAGTCCGCCTGACGGACGACTGGGCCCACGACCTGAAAGGCATGGCCGAAGCGGTAGATAAAGACACCAAAATGGTCTACATCTGCAACCCCAATAACCCTACCGGCACCCTGACGAAACCCGAAGAAATCCGTTCCTTCATCCGGGAAGTAGCAACCGATGACTGCACTGTTTTTGTGGACGAAGCCTACCTGGAATTTTTACCGGACTACCAGCGCAAGTCAATGGTATCCATGATCAAAGAGGGTAAGAACGTAATTGTCGCCAGAACCTTCAGCAAAGTTCACGGAATGGCCGGTCTCCGCATTGGCTACGGCGTTATGTTGCCGTCCATGCTCGAGAAGGTTGACGCCATCTGGCGCGGAAACATGAGCCTCTGCAAAACCAGTCTGATGGGCGCCATGGCCAGTATGCAGGACACGGACTTTCAGGCAAAGAGCGTCCGGGCAACCGCCGAGGCACGACAGCAAACAATGGCAGGATTAAAGAAATTGGGCTTCAACCCGATCCCCAGCCATACCAGCTTCATGATTTTCCCCATTCCGATGGCAGGAAAAGCATTTCTGGATGCCATGTTCGCTAAAGGAATAGGCGTGAGGGCTTTTGATATTTTCGGGGAAGACTATTGCCGCGTCAGCATGGGCAAGCCGGAAGAGATGGACCTGTTCCTGAATGCCCTTGAGGAAGTCCTGGTGTAATAAAACACCTGGAATACGCGCAAAAGCAAGAAATATCCCGATCATCATTTTCCCTTCGCCTGCCCGCAGGTAGTTGGGTATTCCTTCGGGCCATTTGCGTCAGCCATTCCTCTTAACTGTATTGCTTCATCGGTAAGCTGGCTTTAGCTACGCGCGGGCTATTCTTACCCTGTTCAGGTTCCCTAGCTGCGGTCGCCACGCTCTCCGGGGTAACCGTAAAGCAGAAGCCAGCAATTGCTTCGCTAAGCAACCTGATGTACCACCAACTTCCTGGATTTCCACCCCTACCGTTATGAATCCTGCGTTACAAAAAACCCTGATTTTTCTTTTGCTGATTTTGGCCGGATTCTTTCTGCAGAAGAAAATTGATGGTCGGCAAGATCTGAAGGGCGTCAAGGTTTTGATCCTGTCGGTAATTCTGCCGGCAACAATTTTCGTTGCCCTCCTCAAAATCAACATTTCCTTCGAGTTGCTTTTACTACCCGCAGGTGCGCTGTTCTTGAACCTGCTGCTTTTTTATGCTGCGCGCTTTTGTTTGCCCAGGTTAGGCTTGGCCGCAGACTCCCCGAATGGGCGTACGCTGCTGCTGCTAGTCCCCTCTTTAGCTCCGGGCCTGAGTTGTTTCCCCTTTGTGGTAGAATACCTGGGGGATGAAAGTCTGGCCATGGCTGCACTTGCCGATGTTGGCAATAAAATTTTCGTCCTGATCATCCTCTACCTCGTGGCGATGAATTGGTACTACCGCCAGCAGGAAGTCTCCGGAGCAGTGGCCGCCAGGCCGGGGAAACGAAAAAAACTTAAGGATTTAGGGCTTTCCCTGCTGCGGGAGCCCGTTAACCTGGTAATCCTGGTGGCCGTTGGGATGCTTTGTTTGGGACTGAACCTAGAGGCACTCCCCTCTTTTCTGGAGTCTACAATCGTTCGGCTCGCCGCGCTGATGACCCCCATCGTCCTGCTTTTTATTGGCATGGCCGTGCGTTTTGAGCGAAATGAAATGGTTTTCATTTTACGGGTTCTGGCGTTTCGTGCCGGCATTGGTTTACTGATCAGTGGTGCGGCGATGCTTATCCTGCCGCCGATGGCGCCAGCTTTCACGTTATTGCTCGTTATTTTTCCACAGTCTGCCGTGAGTTTCTGGCCCTTCGCCCATATGTCGGCAGTAGGAAGCCTTGGCCAGGAGCATGCCCCCAAGATTTTCAATGTCCACTTAGCCTTGAATGTCCTCGCCTGCTCCCTACCCTTTTCTACGGTGGTAATCCTGACGATTCTTTCTTTCGGCACTACTTTTGCGCAACCTGCTTCCCCGCTTGTGGCAGGCGCTTTGTTTTTGTTACTTCCACTGATTTACGCGATCAGAACCAACATTACCCTCAACAAGAGTACCCGCGCCAAGGAAGCAACCAGCCACCGAATGCGGGTGCAGGAATCTCAACTCAGCAATTAATGGCAGCGGAGGTGGAGCTTCGCCCGCTGAATTTTGTCCTCAATAGATTCTCTTGGTTCCCGTCTCCAGTAAACCTTCGACGGCTTCGAAAATCCTTTCCGGTTTCTGTGGCCGCCAGGTTAGCTCATTAAACGGAGCGCCAAAAGTCAGGTAATCGTCGAGCCGGGTCTGCTCCAGTTCCTCCTCAACGTGTGCGTGTACATTGAGCAGGACGACCCAGCCATCCTCATCCCGGATTTCTTCCAGCCACTCTTCGTAGTAATCGGTATCGTCTCCGTGGAAATTGAGGACGCCTTCCATAATGATGATGAAATGGCGAATGCCATGGCCGATTAACTGATCGATGAATTCACGCTTCAGGTGCATGACGTCGTTGTGGACGGCATCATTCCACTCGCCGATCATTTCCAGAATGACGTAGTGTTCATCGTAGTCCGTAAAGAGTTGTTTCAGGTAAAGTGTTTCGGCTCCGAATTCATCCCACTGTGGGTGCAGCAGGTAGTTATATACCTTGTTCGTATAGCCAAATTCAGAATACTCCCTTCCGAAGAACGGAGAATAGTCGTCGGCCTCGGCGCGGTATTTATCCCGCCAGCCAAAATGCGGTTCGATGTCGTGCAAAATGATGATAGTTTAACCGGAGGTACCTGGTGTTCAGCTCCGGGTTTTCGGGCAAAAAAGACAAAGTAAAGAAGGCGCGGCCGCTGGTGCCGGCGAGCGCATCAACGGCATGGTTTAGAAAACCTTGGTGTACAGCTCCTTGGTACGTTCGTTGGCGGGCGTACGGTCTTCCAGTAACTCAAACACATTTCTCTTAATGGTGTGCGCTATTTCTCCGGTTGGCAGGTCGTTGCAGTCCAGGCCAAACGGGTCTTCGATTTCTTCTCCCATCAATTCGATGCCAAGGAGGGCAAAGAAAACCAGCATGGTGATCGGTATCGTCGTCCAGCCGAAGTTTTCCATTAAGCCGATGGGTAGCAGTACTGCGTAAGCAGAGATGAACAGCTTCAGGTAAACATTATAACTAAAAGGGATAGGGGTTTTCTTGATTCTTTCACAAGCCCCGAGGATATCGAGCAAACTCTGGTGCTGCGCCTTAATGTTGATGTAATCCCCTTCGTTGATGGTGCCGTCACGGTGGGCGCTGGCCATACGTTGAAAGATGCGCAGGGCGATAAAGTTGGGAATATGTTTCTTGGTGCTGTAGTAAGCTTCTTCTTCCGGACTAAGGTAAATCAGCTTGTCCAACTGAGTGCCCTCCCGCAGGTGCTCAGAGAGGGCGAGGCAGAAATTAGCAATATGCTTAGCCATGAACCGACGGATCCCCGTGTCTTCCTCCGGCCACATGCTGTCCACGTAAATGGCTAAGTTCCGGCTGTTGTTAACCAGTGCGCCCCACTGTTTCCGTGCCTCCCACCACCGATCGTAGGCCGTAGTTGTCCGAAAACCAAGAAATAGCGACAGGATAACCCCCAGTAACGAGAACACCGTTGTGTCCATCATCATGAAATTCTCCAGTTCAAAGTATTTGACGGCCCCGACAAATAATCCGGCATACAGACCGATGCCCAGCACCGCACGGATGATCCGGGTCATGGTCCAGGAAGTAAACAAATGGCCCAGGTCACCAAACCAATTGTCGTTAGTTTTATAGAGAATCATGCTTTCAGGGGGTACTTGACCGTGATAATACGGTTGAAGCAAAGATAGGTTTACCGCTGTCGCCGGTCTTTGGACAAGTAACCTTTTTCTTACCGCCCGCCGCACAAGCGTTAATTCCCGTTAAAGCCCCTCCTGCACCGTTATCAAAGCATTAAAGGACGATTCACCACGTAACTTTCAGCAGGTTCTTTTCGTCAGTACCACCATGAATACTTCTGTAGACAAGACTGTTCGCCTGCTGGTGCTGATTCTCCTGCTGGTAATGCCCGCATTGTTGCTGTCCCTGATTCCAGGATAGCCGGGTATTGATGACCGGGGTACACGCGGTTGCTCCGCTCCGTCAACCCTGTGCCGCACCTGCGGCCGCGCCCAAAGGTTTCGGTGCCCCGCCCAACTGTTCCTCCTTGTATCGTTGTAACCCTACTGAACCCGCCGCACTGTAGCGCCGTCATAACCTGCTTCCCGCAGCTTTGCCTTCTGCTCAGCCGCCTGGTTCTGGAAATAGTACTTGCCGGAAAAAACCCGGAACATATCGCCCACCTTAGCGCTGTATACCTCCGTAAATCCTTTTTCCCGCAGTCCGGCCAGCGCCTTATCGGCATTGGCTTTAGTGCTGTAAGCGCCAATCTGTACCCCAAAAAGAATATCGGTAGGGTCAAATTCCCGGACGGCCGGCTCAGGGGCCGCCGGCGGAGCACTGTAAGTAGTTACCGGATCCCGCAGCTCGGCAGCGGCCACCTTGGTGGACTTCACGGAAGCCTGGGCATAACCAGACTTACGCAGGTCCTTTTCCAGGGCTTCTGCCGCCTTTTCAGACGACAACATGCCAACGTAAATTTTGGTCAGTCCGCCATCAACCTCTCCGTAGACATCCTCGAAGCCTTTTGCTTTCAGGTCTGCCACCTGCTTATTGGCATTGGCCGAATTACCGAATGCCCCCACCTGTACCCGGTGTGCATCGACCAGATCAGGGGCAGGAACAACCGGCTGCACGGCACTGCCGTAGGTAGCTGGTTCGGGACTTAAAGTAACGGCCTCGCGCTGTGCTTTCGCCCAGGCGTTCCGGTTGCAGGTCGGCCCCTCCGTGCCCAGGTTAAGGATGCGTACCTGTACGACTGCGACTCCGGCTTTGACGAGATCGATCCGGTCCGCCGCAGCACGGCTGAGGTCCAGGATACGGTCCCCGCTGTTGGGGCCACAATCGTTTACTTTAACTTCGACCTTCTTCCCATTCACGATATTCATGACCTCCAGGCGGGTGCCGTAAGGAAAGTCTTTGCTGGCGGCGGTAAATTTCCGACCATCATAAATTTCGCCCGTGCTGGTGGGGCGTCCCTGAAAGCGATCCGCGTAGTATCCCGCCTTCCCGCGCAGTTCTCCTTCGGGAACGGGGTCCGCTGCAACCGTCGGCGCCGGGCCGGGTACAACTGGATTGACGGGGGAAAGGGAAACCGTTTTGGTCGGATCCCAGGGCCCCGGAGGGGGCGGAATGGGCTTTCCTGCGGCTTTCAGTTTTTTGGCCCAGGCACCGCGGGAACAGGTTGGCCCTGCATCACTGGCCTGGAGTACCCGCAGGCGGACTTTTGCCTCTCCGACCTTGACAAAATCCAGGTCGCGGGCAGCCGCCAGACTCAGGTCTATGAGCCGGCCTTTGCTGTGGGGGCCACAGTCATTTATCCGTACCTGCGTCGTTTTACCATTACTAAGATTCGTCACCTCAACAATGGTTCCCCAGGGCAACTCCTTACTGGCAGCACTGTAGCCTGCCTGCCGGAAGGTTTCGCCGGTACTTGTTTTCTTACCGTCAAAGCGGTCAGCGTAAAAGCTGGCGACCCCTTCTAGCTGTTGCGCAGCCAACTGAGGAACGGAGCAAAAGAGGCTAAAAAACAATGCGGACAAAAGTGCGCTTGAAAGGTGTTGTAAGTTTCGGTTTGTCATACTTTGGGAAATGATGGATGTAAGGTAGGCCCATTTGTGGAAATTTTGCCTGTTCAGCCCACTTTTCCTGCTGGTCAGCAGCTGTGCCATTTATGTTTGCGGGCGAATCACAGGGCGCGGACGCAGGTGCAAAAAGAAGAAGAATCAGCCAGCGAAGCGGAACCTGATCAACCTACCGGTAAGTTCACTTACCTTTGCTGGCCCAAACCAAGCCTAACCAGCAAATCATGAACGCATCAGGTAATATCACCAGCCACCTTTCGTCAGCCGGCGTGCGGACCATCACCTTTTCCCATCCAGCACACAACAGTTTTCCGGGCCACCAGCTCGCAGCAGTAATTGAAGCCCTTGATGCTGCGGCCACGGCTGATGACACCCGCTCCATCCTGCTACGGAGTGGAGGGGAAAGAACGTTTTGTGCCGGGGCCAACCTCGATGAGTTGCTGGCCGTTTCGGATGCCGCCAGTGCCAAAACCTTTTTTATGGGTTTTGCCGATTTGATCCTGGCAATGCGCCGCTGCCCGAAGCCAATCGTCGTTGCCGTACAGGGAAAAGCCATTGGCGGGGGGGTTGGCATTGCCGCCGCCGCCGATTATTGCATGGCCACGGAAGCCGCCAGCATCAAACTCAGTGAGTTGGCCATCGCCATCGGACCGTTCGTAATTCTCCCCGCCCTGGTGCGCAAAATGGGAGTGGCAGCGGTGTCTGAATTAAGCCTCGATACAGAATGGCACGATGCGCAATGGGCACAGTCAAAAGGTCTTTTCCAGCGCCTGTACCCTACCCCTGAGGCCTTGTTTGCCGCCGCAGAAAACCTGGCCCTTAAGCTGGCGGGTTACAGCCTGAAAGCCTCCGCAGAGTTAAAGAAAACCCTCTGGCAGGGGACGGATCACTGGCCGGAACTCCTGGAAGAGCGGGCGGGGGTCTCTGGTCGGCTCGTCCTTACGGACGAAGCTAAAACGGCCCTCGCTGCGTTCAAAAAGAAGTAAGGCGCCATCGTTTTATCGAAGCTTGTTCCAGTCAGCCTTCCGGAACAATTCGTGCAGCTTATACCTAAGCCGGAGTGGTTTGGGACAATTTGCGCGTAGCTAGCGTGGTTGCTGATGAGGCAAAAAACGTAGGCGAAGCCTTAGCTTCGGCGAGGCTTTTTAACGAAATCAGCAGCCTCGATAGCAAGTGAAAAAGTCCCAAACCACTTTGACTTAGGTATAGTTGCGGTAAAGGTTCAGGCGTTTGATTAGCGCCAGGCTGGAAGGCAGCAGGTGGATCCTGTCTGCCGGCTGGATTTAACCAATTATCGCCTCCCGTGCTACCTTCATCGGAATACCGATGCAGCGTTTTTCCATGTAAGACATCATCCGTAACATGAGGTCCTGGGCTTCCGGGTCGAGCTTATGCAGTTCTTTGGCGAAGATTTGATTAACCGCCGTGTGCTTAATTGCCTTGATTTCCTGAGGTAATTGAGACATGGCCCGTTCCAGCAGGCGTTGGCGGTAGGTGGTTTCCAGTTCCCCCAGGTGTTTGTGCAAAACGCCGTGAGCACGCTTGATTTCCTCCCGCCGGAAATCCATATTCTCTTCTGCCAAAGCGCGCAGCTGCTCAATCCCGACGTACTGAAATGCATGATGCGCTACGGTTCTTTCGGAAACATCAGCGGGGACGCCCAGGTCAATAACTATTTTATCGCCAGGTTCTTCCCCCGCCAGTAGCCACTGGAACAGGGCTGGTGTGACAATGGGTTCCGCAGCTCCGGTACAGACGATCAGCACGTCAAAACCTTCCTCAAAATTTTCCAGCTCACTAAGCGGTAGTCCTTTTCCATCCCTGAAGCCGTTGGCCAGGTTTTGCGCACGATCTTCCGTACGGTTGAAGACGGTTATCCGCTGATGTCCGGCTTTCCGCAGGAACTTCGTTACCAACAGGTTGGTTTGCCCCGCTCCAATCATCACGATCCGGGCATCCGGGCGGGCTTCGCGCCGGCGTAATTCCTGCATTGATAAGGAAACTACGGAGACGGACTTTTCACCGATCCGGGTGGAGTTGTATACGTCTTTCGAGGCAAGGACGATCCGGTCACAAACAATGCGTAAATCGTCTCCGATCAGCCCCCAGGAGCGACAGCGATCGTAGGCCTCGCGAAACTGGCCGAGAATTTGCCGCTCCCCCACTACGAGGGAATCGATGGAGCCACCAACTTCAAATAAGTGATAGATGGCTTTCAGACCTTGCAGGTGTTCCATTTCCGCCAGGGCGGGAACTACAGGCCGGCCGGGCAGCAGAGCGTTGCGGAACGCTGCATCCACCGCCTGCTCCGTACAAAACAGCAGGCTTACCCGATTACAGGTAGCCAGGTAAAAAACCTCATCCATCAATCCCCGATCCCGGAGGCTCGTGAGATTTTCCTGAAGGAGGCCTTCTCCTTCAAATGCGGCGACAATTTCGCCAATGTCACGAAGTTTCGCGTGGCGATGAGTAAGCGTAAGAATGTGAACGTGCTGGAGCATAGAGGTGGTCCTGAGAGCCAGGTGCAAAGTTAAATTACGCTGCAGCCTACTTCTGTCATGGGGAGGTATAAAGGCGCTTGGAATTTGTCTAAATAAGCGCCTCGCTTGGAGGCTAAAGGCCGGCGGTGCCCGCATTTTCTACAATCACGCCAAAATACCACAGGTAGAAAAGGAGCAGGACGAGGCCTTCCCAGCGGGTTATTTTCCGGTTGTTACTCATTACGCCCAGCAGAATGGTCATGACAATCATGAGTGGCAGATAGATGGTAATGATGTCTTGCGGAATGACCAGCTTGCCGAAAAACCTTGGTATGGCCATCACGATGAAAGTGTTGAAGATGTTGGACCCCAGGGCATTCCCTACCGCGATGGAGGCTTTACCCTTGCGGGCAGCGGCAAGGCTCACGGCAACTTCCGGTAAGCTCGTACCGATCGCAACAGCGGAGAGTGCGATGACCTCCGGAGCGATGTTCAGCATTGCACTTATGTTGGTAATGGCATCAATTACTCCGGCAGCAGAAACACTTACGATGATTCCGCCGACCAGCAGCAGCAGGTAATCTTTCCAGCTGGCTGACGGTCGGTCTTTTTTGTCGGGCCGTTCATTGTCCTTGAGACTGTAGGCCAGAAAAATGGCAATTCCGCCCAGGAAAAGAAAGGCCTCGTAGAGCGACAGGTTGCCGTCTGACACGGCGAAATAGAGTAAAAAAGCACTGCCCCATAAGAAGGGTATGTCAATGTGCCACAAATTATACTCCAGATCAATGTTTTTGACAACCACTGCCGTCAGGCCCAGTACCAGCGCGATATTGGTGATGTTGGAGCCTACCACGTTACCAACTACGATTTCCGGAGTACCGTCCAGTACCGCTACGATACTCGTAGCTAATTCCGGCAGGGACGTACCAAAAGCAACAATGGTCACACCAATGATAAAGGGGGAAATCCCTAAAGAAAGGCCGATCCGTTCTGCCGCTTCGACAAAGCGGTCGCTAGCCCAAAGCAGGGCAATGATGCTAACGATGAAGATACCGGCCTGTAAGAGTAAATCAAGGTCCATAATCAGCGGCAAAGATAGCTGCGCAAATGTATTGCTGGTTACCCGAGTCTACTTACACCACAATTTACCCTACAATTGGCCTCAAGCTATCTGCCAGGTAACGGAGTGGCCACAAAAAATGGCACAACTCGTACGGTGGAACAAGCCTTCCTTGCTTTGCCAGGTGCACCTCCGGCCTTTAGTGCAGTCCTGATTTCAGCGCTGCCGGCGCATCCCGTTGACCCGCACGTTAACAGACGCGATTGAAATAACACTGCTTCCACTTTGGCAGAACCTCCATCCTTATACTATACAGGGTTGTTCGCAAGTGGCTTGCTTAGTATTCTTCTACGTAAAAACCCATTTTACCCATTTGGTAGTCTCGCATGGCTTCCAGGATTTCAGTCTGGGTATTCATGACAAAGGGACCGTGCTGAGTTACCGGAGCTCCGATTGGTTCTCCCCCGAGGAGTAAAACCCGGGTAAGAGGAGCTACTCCGGTCAGGCTTACCGTCGTCCCATCCTGACGGTAGTTCAACAGGGTCTTGCCCCGGTAGTTGAACCCCGTAGCGGTTTGCAGCTCTCCGTCCAAAAGGTAAGCCGCAAAATTACTTGCGGGAGGAACGGGCAGGTCGACCGTTGCGCCTGCAGGAAGAGTCAGTTGCCAAATCTGCACATTTCCATAAGTTTGGGCAGGGCCTTCCAGTGCGGCGAAGGTTCCGGCGATTACTTTCAGGACTGCGCCACCGGGAAACGAATGCCGGGGAAACACTTTTTCCTGCAGGTGCTGGTACCGCGGCTGTACCATTTTATGGGCTGGTGCCAGGTTGACCCAGAGCTGGATTCCTTCCAGGGTTCCTCCGTTTCGTACGAATTCCCTGGTAGCACGTTCACTGTGGATGATGCCTCGGCCTGCGGTGAGCCACTGGACATCGCCGGCCTGCAGATAACCGGTGTTCCCCCGGCTGTCATGGTGGCGAATGCTGCCCGCGTACAACAACGTTACGGGTTCAAAGCCGCGGTGCGGGTGTGGGCCTACATCAAGGGGGTCCCGGCCATCCTCAATTGACCAGGGGCCAAAATGATGAAGCAACAGGAACGGATCTATCTGGGCCACCCGCTGCGTAGGCAGCGGCTGGTGTACCTCTACGTGCCCCATTTGCAGGGCCCGAGCGGGAAGGATATTGGCAATTGTTCGTTGGGACATGCGCAACTGATCTGGATGGTGTTTACAACGCACTGCGTTCCGCATGGTTGCTCCGCCGGGGCCGTCAACCCGCAGGTAATTACTTAAGACAACCACTTTGCTCCTTCTGTACTTGCCTGCACCTGCGTGCCCGCCCAAAAACATTCACCTGCCGCGAAAAAAAGATTCTCAATGTCTTAAAATAGTCGTACCTTTGCGCGGCTTTAGCCAGTCTATCTGGAAAAGTGGGGAATGAGTACCCCCGAAGTGCTCCTGGTTTTTAACATTTTAAAATTTCACATCCCTATGATGATGGATGATGATAAGGATCCAACCGTAGAAGGTGGAACCGAAGAAACTCCCGCGACTGATTCTACGCCGGAGATCCCCGAAACACAAGAAGCTCCCGCTACTGAACTTGAGGCCAAGGCTGTCGAGGAGGTAGAAGAAACTGCCGAGGCTGCTGCAGAAGCTGCTGAAGTAGAAGCAGAAGAAGACGATGCCGAGGAAGAAGAGGTAGAAGAAGTCTCAACTGCTAAGGTTATCCGCAAGGAAGCAACTAAAGTTGCCGTTGTGCTTACCGAAGAGGTTAAGGAAGAAGGTGTAGAAATCGAAGAAGACGACATGAGCGGTGCTACCGGCTCTGCGCACGACGATTTCAACTGGAACATGACCGCACGTTCTGCCGCCAGCCGCTACTCTGCTGAAGAGCGGGAAGTGATGGAGAAGCAGTACGAAGACTCCATGACTAACATCTCTGAAGCAGAGATTATGTCCGCCAAGGTTTCCAGCATCATTGACGGTGACGTCATTCTGGACCTGAACTACAAGTCAGACGGTCTCCTCCCCCTCTCCGAATTCCGCGACCAGGCAGAACTCCAGGTGGGTGACACCGTCGAAGTTTACGTTGAGCAGCAGGAAGACGAAAAAGGTCAGTTGGTACTGAGCCGCCGCAAGGCTAAGCTCCTCCGCGCCTGGGATCGTATCCGTGACTCTTACGCTAACGGAACGGTTATTAACGGTAAGGTCATCAGCAAAACCAAAGGCGGTCTTATTGCCGACTGCGGTGGTCTGGAAACCTTCCTTCCTGGTTCACAGATTGACATCAAGCCCATCGTTGATTACGATGCGTACGTTGGCAAGACAATGGAATTCAAGGTCGTTAAGATCAATGAAACCATCAAGAACGCCGTTGTTTCGCACAAAGCCCTCATCGAGAGCGATCTCGCCGAACAGCGCGAAGCGATCATCGCCTCGCTCGAGCGCGGTCAGGTACTTGAAGGTATCGTTAAGAACATCACCGACTTCGGTGCGTTCGTCGACCTCGGTGGCGTAGACGGTCTGTTGTACATCACAGACATCAGCTGGGGCCGGATCAACCACCCAAGCGACGTCCTGGAACTCAACCAGAAGGTCAACGTGGCCGTACTCGACTTCGACGAAA
>JAUIIF010000634.1 GCA_030431945.1 Bacteroidia bacterium
GGAGAGCACGAGCCGCCGCAGTCGACACCAGTTTCAGCGCCATTCTGGATGCCGTCATTACAAGTGGCGCAGGCCGCACAGTCGGGACCGCCGCAGTCGACGCCCGTCTCGGAGCCGTTCTGGATGCCGTCGTCGCAAGTTGGAACAGAAGTGTAATCAACTACGCGAAAATCATCAAAATAAAACCCATCCGGGGCCGTACCTCCACCAAAATTGGCAAAACGAAAGCGAACAGATTGCCCAATGTAATTGCTTAAATCGACTACCTGATACGTCCAGCGTTCATTCCCAACGAAAGCAGGACTGCCACTAACAGATTCCATTGCAGAAGAGGATAGGTTTGACCATCCACCACCGTTTACAGATATCTGTAAGCGTGTATACTTCTGGTACATAGACCATTTTGCCGCAAATTCCAATTTAGGGCTAGTAGTGCCCGTAAGGGAAATATTGGCATTCGTACTAAAATTTCGTGTGCCAGAAGAATGGCTGATCCGGGAGTCTACAAAGCAGTTATTACCGGAATAAGCATCTTCCGTTGATGTTTGCCAAGTAGAACCGCTACCTCCATTTGACCAGGCACTGCTCCCGGATTCCGCACCGTCACTAAAAAGTATGGTTGGCTGACCAACTACTAACTGGAAGGAATCCAGATCCGAAACTACTCCTTCCTGACTTACCTCTACGTAGAATGTCACCTCCGTGCCGGTAGGAACAGATGGATTTACCGTAAAGCTAAAGGGAGCACTATTTGTCGCAAACGCACGCGAAGCAATGTTGCCGTAAGACTGGCTACCAGTAACGGCTACAACTCCAGGATTATCCGCAGAAATAACTACGTTAACGTTTTGCGCGGTACGTGAAAGCCCTTTATTCTTAATGGTGACATCCAGCTCCAGGGGGGCAGCGCCAGATAGTCCCTGAGCACTTGTCACCGTAAAGCCCTGGTAATCCGCCAGTGCACCGGCAACCCAACAGGCATACTCGTAGGGCTTTATTTGTTGGTTAACCAAATCAATAATTTCGGGAACGCTTGGCCAGAATCCAGTGGTGCCTATTTCTGGTGTCCAGGAAAGGGAGCCGAGCGCTTCGTACATCCAAAGCTGAGTAGTACCACTTACGTACCCAAGGATAATGTTTGCATCTCCGTAGATGTATTCATTCTCCTGCATACAGTCACTCATTAACTCCGCGTGAATGGCATAATCGGATCGACCATTACTGAAATCAGGGCCCAACCAGTACCCGCCAGATGTATGGGTAGTGTAGGCGATAGGGGCACCGATTGAAGTCGTAAAATCACGAACGGCCTGAGATTCCGGCTCGGAAAACGGAGCTGTACCGTGGTAACCATCAGAACAAGGATTACTACTTGATGCGTTAGACCAGTCGGTGTTATAATTTCGGTTGAGGTCAACTCCCCGACAGGAGGACCCTGCATTTACCCGGCGGTTTTTCCGCCACATTCCTCCGCCATTGGGATTGGTAGCCCGGTTGTACTCATAACCATCAGGATTGACCACTGGCACAATAAAAATCTCACGATTATTAACGATGTAATCAATCCCAGGGTCGCTACCGTAGTTCTCGAGGAGATGAAACATAAAATTAATGACCGTGGCCATTGAAGCAGGCTCCCTGGCATGATGCAATGCATCGAAGTAAACGGGCGCTTCTGCAGCGCTTTCATCGACAGCGGGATTATCTGAAATTTTGACGGCCCAGATGGTTCTTCCCTCAATGGTCGTACCGATACTGAAGCGATCCGTTATCAGGTCAGGATAAAGCGTCTTCATCTCATCCAACTGATCAAGGACTTCGGCATAGGTATAAAATCCTCCCATACTCCCTAACTCAAAGCCAGCGGTCGATTTATTTGGTGGTGTGAAAGGATGCTCCGCAAAATATGCTTCATTACGTGCCTCGATAGTGGCGGCAACATCTTCAACTTTAATTTTATAGCTGATTCCACTTGCTGCCAGGAGCGACAGTTCTTTTTGTTTGATGACCAGGCTGTTCACTCCAATTGAAGCGTGAAAATGGTCAATGTCCAGCTGTAACTGCTCAAAAGTTGTGAGCTCGTCTTTGTCCCGGAAAAGAATCTCTACTTCCGCATATTTCTCTTGTGGTTCTACCGCCACCTCCCGCAGCCGGTCACTGTTTTGAACAGGTGAGGCACCGGTAGCTGCGTTGATGGATTCCTGGGCAAAGGTTACCCCCGGAAGAAAGAAAAACAACAGACTTGCTAAATAGAAAAACCGAGAAATACCGGCAGGCCGAAGGTACGGGCCCGGTGCTGTCACTACACAGCAGGCAGCAACGCAGAGTGGATCGTGCCGTTCTTCGGCACAATGGATAATTTTATCAGACATGAGAGACAAAAACTAAGGAAAGAGCACAAAACAATTTGACGATCAAATAATCGAATCATCCTCAGCAGTATCAGGAGGCAATAAATCAGCTGAACCTGGCCATCGTAACAGGGCTACAGGCAGAATACTATTAATGGAAAAGCTGATTAATTAGGTTCACTTTTTTCAGGAGGACAAATTCGCTTATTGATAAACAACTAGATAAAGGTAGACAATTAACTCGTTAAAGACAACCTTGTCCCCTTAAAACCTGGCTTGACTCAATATTTTTTACCTTTAAACCATGTCTCTCCCGCAAAAAACAGGTCTTATTGGTGAAGAAATTGCCCAAACCTATTTAATCAGTACTGGGTATATAATCCTTGAAACCGGCTACCGTTTCAAGCGACTGGAAATCGACATCATCGCCAAAACCCCCAACGGATGCCTGACCTTCATCGAAGTCAAGACCCGGCGTGGTTTACGTTGGGGACACCCTTCCGGAGCGGTTTCCGGAGCAAAGGAGCGAAACATCAGCAAAGCCGCTTCCGCATACATGCGTCAGATTAATCATGACTGGGAAATTCGGTTTGATATTATCTCTATCCTTTTGCACCAAGACGGAAGTCATACCCTGGAAC
>JAUIIF010000635.1 GCA_030431945.1 Bacteroidia bacterium
AGAAGAAATCCAGATCGGCCCGTTCCCGGTAACCGGGGGCGACGTCATTTTTACGGCAAACGACGAAGCCTACACCTGTTGTACCGCTTCCGTCACCATTGACGCACCGCTGGCCTGCAGTTATGGCTGTGCCATCTCCATCGGTACCATTCTGTCTACCTCCTGTATTGATCCGAATACCCCGACTGACCCTTCTGACGATCAATTCACCTTCGAATTGTTGGTCGACGGCATCAACCTGGGACCAAATTGGGAAAACGATCGGGGCCAAACGGGGCCCTACGGAGAAGTCATCACCTTTGGCCCTTATCTGATTGCAGCAGGTGCCCAGGTGTTCCATTTTTCCGATACGGAGAATCCGGATTGCGTGCTTACGGCTACCGTTCAGCCGCCCATGCCCTGTTCCAATGAATGTATCCTCCTACCGAAGGTAACCAATGCTGTTTGTGATGACCAGGGTACTCCCTTTGACCTCACCGATGACACCTATACTTTTGATCTCTCCGTAACCGGAACGAATACCCCTTCGGTAGCTTACAGCCTAAACGGTAACGGCGCTTATTTATATGACCAAACGGTTTCTTTTGGCCCGTTTCCAAATTTTGGGGCAGACTATACTTTTGAACTGGCAGACCTGGGCAACCAGGCCGGGTGCAACCTGGAGTTTACCCTGGATACCCCTCCCTCCGGCTGTGAAGAGGTGTGCAGCCTGGACATTGTCGATGCACGGGTAACGTGTAATGACTTTGGCAACAGTAACCCTGCTGACGATGAATACACCGTCGAGATCCTGGTAAATACCCAAAGCCCGACCTCCCGGGGCTGGGAGTTGCCCGATGGAAGCCAGGGAGCTTTCGGAACCTACGTTCGGGTTGGCACCATCATTCCTGGCGGCGAAGACCTTAACGTCGTGATTTACGAGCAAGGAAACCCAACCTGTACCAGTAGCTGGACCGTTGCAGCTCCCCCGCTGGAAATTACCTGTCCGGAAGACGTCGACCAGGTGGACCATAAAGCCAGCCTGCAGGAGTGGGGTAGTGAACTGACCGTGGATAGCGACTTCCTGGTGGCCAGCGAGGAAGTTTGCTGGATGGCCAACGAAACGTTGGCCGGCCAGCGTCGTTACTACGAACGTTTTACGTTGGAGCGGCCCGCTGCATCGCCGGCAGAACTGCGGCTCTTCAGTTTTTATCTCTTCGCTCCCGTGGCGTCCGATTTGCTCGGAGCGGTATTCAACCAGGAAGCCGAAGAAACGCTGGATTGCTGCCACCTGACGAATGATGGCCCGGTGACGGAAGCCCCCACCAACGCCCGGTCACTGCCCGAACTGCCCGATAGTCTGCGGCCGCAAGGCATGGTCCTGCAGCAACGCTTCTCCGTCGCCCTGCGCCCCGGACAAGCGTACAGCCTGATCACCAGTAGCCCGCGTTCCGGAGTACTGGGAGCGTATCGCTGGCTGATCGTTTCTGCTGACCAGGAAGAACTCACGATACGCCAGGCCGACCGCCCGGCACCAGCCACCTCCTTCAGGAGCATCTCCCCGTTGTTCGACCTCTTGAACTTTGAAATGCCCGGATACGTCAACAATCTGGAATCGATCGCTACTTTCGGCCAGCCCCGGATCGACTCTCTTTGCGGGGACTTTAACCTGGCTATTTCCGACGACTCCGTCCGCACCTGCGTCCGCGCCCAAATAACCCGCACCTTTGATCTGCTCCTTACGGATACTACCCTGCGGGAGGTATGTACCCAACAAATTGAATTTCGGGCACTTGGTTTTCAGGACATTACCTGGCCGGAAGTCCAAATCCGGTTCGGGTGCGCTGATACCTTTCCGGTCGATGCCAACAACCACCCGGCACCAAGCTACACCGGGTACCCCTTCGTATACCGGGGCGGAACAGCCACGCCGCTGCGTGCTTTGCCTCTGGACGATCTGCTGACCAGCTACGCAGATGAGGAAGTCAGCAGACCTGACGGTGGAATCAACATTATCCGAACCTGGACGGTGCAGGACATTTGCCGGCAGGAAAGTCGCAGCTACCAGCAAACCATCAAGTTGGAAAATAACGGCCAGCCTTTCTTCAGCTGTCCGATCAGTAATCATTACTGTCCGATCATCGAGCAGGACATTATGCTCTGGGCTACGCGCTTTGACGACTGCCTGGCAGACATTGAAATTCCGCAGCCGGAACTGAATAATATTTGCGATCTGGAAAACTGGACGTTTCTGACGGAAGTCCTGCGCCTGGAAGCAAACGGTGATACCACCCTGTTCCTTACCCTGGAGCTGGACGATAGCCGACTTATAGCAGGTGTCCCCACCGGAGATTATCTGCTGCGGTTTACCGGCCTTCACCCTCAGGAAGTGATTGAGGAGCGGGTTTGTCACATTCGGGTGGCCGACTTATCAGAGCCCGTAACGGTTTGTAAAAGCACCATCAACCTCTCGCTGCCCGGCAGCGGGGAAATAGCGGTTCCGCTGCAACTGGTAAATCAGTGGAGCTACGACAACTGCGGTATTGACAGCCTGCACATCCGGCGGATGTGGGGAGACAGCACCGGTTGGTCTGACTGGCACGCCTCCGCCCTGTTCTTTGACTGTGCGGATGTCGGCCTCGATTTATCCGTACAGCTGCGGGCAATCGACGCTGCGGGTAACGTCAATTACTGTACCTCTTTACTGCAAATTAAGGACAATACGGCCCCTTACTGTACCGGACCGGATAACCTGTTCGCCAGCTGTGATGATTTGCCCGCCGCCTTTAACGCCTACGACACCACCCAACTCCGCAGATTGTGGGGTATGCCGGAGGTTATTGACAACTGTTCTGCGCGGGCCATTGAGCTGGACCCCGTTGTACTGGGGGACAACTGTGCTCCGGAACGTATTCGCCGGCGTTTTCAGGCCGTAGACCAACATGGTAACCTGAGTGCCGGGCTGTTCATCCAGGATGTTCACATTACCCCCTCTCTGAACTACGCG